>NZ_JADEWU010000019.1:0-85568 GCF_015207485.1 Planktothrix mougeotii LEGE 06226 | reverse complement strand
GGTGGTAGCATGGGGGGCGGGGGATAGGTCGTCGGTGTTGGTTTCCCCTGGAACTTTAAAGACAGTGACGGTAATGGTTTTGGGGAGTTGCGGACGTCCGATAAACCAGTCTGCTTCTGCCCAAGCGTCAATGACTTGTTTAGCAAAAGGATTAACTTCCGATAAATGCAGAACATCGTTGAAGGCGTCGAAGACTAACAACGTCTTACTGAGGGCATTAGCAGCAGCCGAAGCAATACTTTCATCCCGAACTTGGAGTAAGTCTATCAGGGATTGGACGTTATAGCCTCCCACCATTGTACCCAAAAGAGAAACGGCGCCTTGATGGGAAATCAGGGGGCTGGTAATTTCGTCTTTGGCAATAGCGGTTAAAAAGGCGGCTTTAACATAGGCGGCTTCATCGACACCGGGAGGGATACGGTCTCTGAGCAATGTCATCAAAAATTCTTTCTCTTCCTCTGGCGGGTTTTTCAAGAGTTCGCAGAGTTCCGAGGTTTGTTCGGCGTTGAGGGGTAGGGGGGGAATGCCTAATTTAGCGCGTTCTTCAGCGTGTTGACGATATGCTTCTAGCATAGGTTAGGGTGTTCTCCTATAATACCTTGATTTTAGTTATTGTATTGTAATAGGAAGTTTACGGGAGTTCCTGGTAAACGAATTGGTGAGGAAAGATAAGTTATGGATTATGATCTTCAGTAGATAGAGTTATTTGAGGGAAGTTACTATGGTGACAAAAAAAATGATTCAAGAAAAAATAGCGGATTTAACAGAAGAACAACTTAATCAAGTTTATGACATGATTGAACAATTAAGTAGTTCAGAAAGTACGGTTAAAAAAACCAGTTTAATGTCTGAATTAAAAAAAATATCTATTGAGGCTCCCGAAGATTTCTCGGTTAAAATTGCCATGAGTTTAGGGAGAGATGTGAGTGAGGACTAAAATTTTTGTTGATACTCTTTTTCTGGTTGCTTTAATTAATAAACGGGATCAATATCATCAAAAAGCATTAGCATTAGCTCAACAATTTGAAAACTATCCTTTAATTACTACTGATGCGATTTTTTTAGAGGTTGGTAATGCTTTATCAAGTCATTATAAAAATGAAGCCGTTGAACTAATAGAAAAATTTTTAGTGTCTGATGACGTTGAAGTGATCCGTTTAAATCCTGATTTATTTGAAAAAGCATTAAGTTTATATAAAAAACATCAAGACAAATCTTGGGGTTTAGTTGATTGTGTTTCTTTTGTAGTGATGCAAGAAAATCAGGTAACTCAAGCTTTAACCTTTGATCAACATTTTGTACAAGCTGGTTTTCAGGCGTTGATGAGACAAGAGAAAAGTTGATTTTATATATATCATAAAAATAGAGATGAATATGACCAATATCACGTTATCCCAAGAACTAAACCCAGTACAGAATAATTGGCAGTTCACTGAAGTTTGGATTGACCCAATGTTAACACATCCTTTTTCATAAATTGGTGAAACTTGTTGAATTATGATAAATTTGATAAATTAGACACTGAGTATGTTAGCTTACAATTGAAATTGTTATGAGAGTTACTATTAAACGAATTTACGGGAAAGATAGGAGAACAAATTAATGGTTTGGCACATGAGTACGGGAGATCGAGTTCTTGATCAAGTTGAAGCAAAATTTTATTTAACAATTTTGCAGGATTCTTTTATATCAACTCTTGTCTATAATAATTGGGAATATAATATAAAAGAATTTGAACTTTGGGTATCTACAGGTAATGGTTTTTTGGATCGCGCAAGTTTTAATCAGCAAATTTTCTTGATTAATTTTTGCTTAAAAGCTTTGTTAAAGCAGGATGTACCCATGCCTGAACTCGATCATCTTTTAGAAGCATCGGCATTTTATCCGTTTGCATATCTACAACAAATGATTAATGAAGAAATCGATAATCAACTACATTGGCAAAATCAAGAAAATAAAAATCAAGAAGATGAATACACTTATTTTTATCGTAAAATAGCTTGGGATGCTGTTGAAGATATAATGCCAGATTTACTTGACTGTCAAGATGAGGAAGAAGATACTACTTTATTTAAGTCATTTTATGAAGAAAAATATAGATCACAAGATATGAGGGATTGGGAATTTGTCATAGACTCTTTAGCTGATATAATTTTTTGGGATAGAGATTGGTTTTTTGTATCTACAGAACCGGAATTACTTGATGGTATGGAGCCAGCTTTAGCAAGTTCTATGGGGATTACCGAAAATTATTTTACTAATCGATTGCCAAAAGTTACCGATCAAAAAGCGATACAATCTTTGAAAGAAATTATGGAATGGGAACTATAGTATTTTTAAGGGGACTGGTGATTTCGTCTTTAGCGATCGCAGTTAAAAAGGCAGCTTTGATGTATGCGGCTTCATCGACACCGGGAGGGATACGGTCTCTCAGCAGAGTCATCAAAAATTCTTTCTCTTCCTCTGGCGGGTTTTTCAAGAGTTCGCAGAGTTCCGAGGTTTGTTGGGCGTTGAGGGGGAGGGGGGGAATGCCTAATTGAGCGCGTTCTTCAGCGTGTTGACGATATGCTTCTAGCATAGGTTCGGGTGTTCTCCTAAGACAATGTTCTAGCTATTATCGTTAGTTTATCGCTATTAGGGGGGTGAGAGTGTTCTGGGATAACGGTTTTTGTCTTCAATGAGGATAGAGGAATAATCAGAGACTCAACTCCCTTGAGAAAGACCAGCTATCTCTTCTTGATCTGATCTATAATTGTGATGGGGAAGATACTTAAACCCGTTGATGTTTGTTATTCTATTATTGACTAACCTATGGCTATCATTATACCTTCATCAATTCCAGCTAAAGCCAGTCAAGGAGAAAAAAGACTTTTTGACATACTTGCCGAAAAACTACCTGAGAATTTTTATATCAGGTATGAACCTGCAATTAATAATAAGCGCTATCCAGACTTTATTATTTTATCCCCTGATTTTGGTTTGCTAGTTATTGAAGTCAAGGGTTGGTATCCCAATAATATTCTTGAATTCAATTCTGATCGATTTAAAATTAAATCTGAACAAGAAGATTATACGGCTGAACAAAATCACAAGTCTCCTTTACGTCAAGCCAGAGATTATGCAATTTTATTACTCAATGATCTTCAAAAATCTAGGATTTTAACACAACCAGTAGGTGATTATCAAGGAAAATTAGCCTTCCCGATAGGATGGGGAGTGTTGATGTCTAATATTACTGATGAACAAGCTAATAAAATTGATCTTAATTCTGTATTACCGTTTGATCAAGTTGCTTATCGAAATGAATTATTAGATTGGGAAAAAGCAGATTTTACTGGGGAAAATTTGCTCAACCGCTTCAGACAAATGTTTGCCGTTACCTTTCCTTTCCCAGCTTTAACCCCAGATCAAATTAGCACAATTAAAGGCATCATTTCCCCAGAGTTTGTAATTCGGACTGAACCCGCTAATATTAATAGCGTACCTCCTCAGTTTCCTCTAATTCCTAGTGACATCATATTACAAACACTAGATGCTAGGCAAGAAACTTTAGCCAGAAGCATTGGTGAAGGACATCGCATCTTTTTTGGGGTTGCAGGTTCAGGAAAAACCCTCTTATTAATAGCCCGTGCCAAAATGTTAATTAAAGAGAATCCTAACGCTAAAATTTTAGTTCTTTGTTTTAATGTTAGTTTGGCTGCTTATTTAAGATCAATTCTCCATGAGGATGTTAATCATCCTCAATATCAAAAAATACAAGTTAATAATTTTGATCGCTGGGCAAAGTTTATTTTAGGAAAGTTACCCGCTAAAGTCGAAGGAAATCGAGATGAATATACCGCTAAGTTAGTTTTAGATAAACTAGAGTCTTATAGTTCTGAGCAAAAATGGGATGCTATTCTCATTGATGAAGCTCATACCTTTGTTCCGAGTTGGTTTAAATGCTGTATCAAAGCATTAAAGGATAGTGAAAACGGCGATTTAATGATTGTTGCTGATGGAGGTCAAAATCTTTACAAGCGTTCTGATTTTAAATGGAAAGATGTTGGAATCAAAGCTCAAGGACGAACAATTAGCAAAAAATTTGATTTGGATAAAAACTATCGAAATACCCAGGAAGTCATGACCGCAGCTTGGTGGCTATTGAATGAAGCGAGAGATAAACATGAACTGTTAGAAGACGATGAAATAACTTTTCCAATTGTTCAACCTTCTGCTGCTCTTCGTTGTGGTTCTCGTCCGCAAATTTATGTCACATCTACACCAGAAAAACAAATAGAAACGGTGATTAAAACTGTGCAGGAGTTAATTAAAAAAGGCTTTGCTAAAACTGAAATAGCCATTTTTTATAAACAAGTTAATCAGCCTTATTTAAGTCGTCTAATTTATCAATTAAATCAGTTAGGAATAGAGACTTATTGGATCACAGAAAATGATAAAACTAAAGCCAATTATAGACAATCTCAACCCGGAGTTAGAATGATTACTTGTCTTTCTTCCTTGGGATTAGAATTTAAAAATGTCTTAATTCTCTGGTTAGAACAGTTTGATGATTGCATCAAGAGAACACCAGACTCCCTGCGGAAGACTAAAGAATTATATGTTGCCATGACTAGAACTCAAGAAAATCTGTTTATTTTTTCATCTCAACAAGCTAAACTGTTGCCTAAATTGAAAGAAAGTCATCATTTTGACCTGATGATTTCAGAGTGATTTACTCAGAATAACAAGGTAGAAAAATAATTATTTTTCTACCTTTATATTGACGGCTTTGAAGGATAACTTATTTTTAGAATTATCCCAACTTTCTTCGAGAGCAAAATCAACGTTTAGTTTTTCTTTTCTGAGAAAGTTTGGCAATTCTTTTTGTAAAAAAAATACTCTCTCGCCATCTTCAGAACGAATCCACCCATAGGGTTTATCCTGTTGAATCGATTCAATGTATCCTTTTTTACGAGGCAAACCTTGATAACTTTCTTTTAGCCAATATTTACGACAGATTGTTCGCAGATCACTAAATTCACCACAGTCTTCTAACCTTTCCATATTTTGTTCTGAAAAAGCTTGATCAATATCTAACTCTAATTGTTCTAAATTAGCTTTAATTCGCCAGTTTTGTTGTTGACGAATTGATTTGCAAAGTTGAATATGTCTCGCCGCCATCTCTAATTTATTCATCAATAATCCGATCTTGGCTATTTCTTGGTATAAAGTTATTTTAATGTGATCTTCCCCATGTGCTAAAGCTGCTTTACAGGCAAATCTTAAAGCTAATTCTAATTGATTAGTGTTTTGATATAAATCAGATAAATCTTGAAAAACATACCATTCTTCTCGGTATTTCAGGATTAATTGTTTAAATTCTTCAATCGCATCCTGATTTTTTCCCAAACTCTTTAACCCTAAAGCTGCCCATCGGGGAAAATTGATTTCTTTAGGATAAATTTTTGCTGCTTCTAATGCAAAGCGACGAGCTTGATGCCAAGATTCTAGTTCAATTAAACTTTTAACTTTAGCAAAATACCATTTCTCTTTATTTGACTTACTTTTTCGATCACCAATAAGCGGTTGCTTATCACTAATTATTTCAGGATTAATTTGATCACACCAATCCGATACCGTTTGCCACTGTTCTTGTTGTTTAGCAATTTTAATAACACCTAAAACTGTTGCTTCTAAAGCCATTTTTTCTGGCTTATTTTCCAATATAGTCTCAGCGATTTGTATAACTTTGGATAGATTTTCTTCCTCCTGTGCTATTTTTAATAAATCATAATGCGCCCAAATTAACTCTCGTTGAATATAAGTATTATTCTCAAATTGCAAACCAGCTTTTTTACCTTGTTGAATCGCCGGTTGAGGATAGCCAGCTTTGCGTAAACAGTACAAGTATTGACTGGCAGCATAGCTATTATCTCCTTGCTCCCACACTTGCCGAAATATTTTTCCGGCTTCAGCGTATTTTTTTTGTTCTAATAAACTCTTTGCCGTTTCTATATCTTGATCAAACATTTTGACAATTTTCTTAACGATTAAACAATAGAGTTACGATTCTATCATAATAATATGCCCATATAATCATAATTTTGATTTTCTGGTTGGAAGTTCTTTCGATGCCTACAGTTGGGCTATTTTTGGGCTTTGGGAAGTAGGACGTTTTCAACGTTAATGGTTTTTGGGATAGGGGTAGGGGGGGAATGCCGAGTTTTGCACGTTCTTCGGCGTGTTGACGATATGCTTCTAGCATAGGTTCGGGTGTTCTCCGATAATATCTTGTTTTCTGTTATTGTATTGTAAAGGAACTATTACAATAGTTACTGGTAAACGGATTGATGAGAAAAGATAAGTTAGGGACTATGATGTTGAATAGAATAATTATTGCACATAGGTTATATGATTATACAACAAATAAGTCAATAGTTTATTCAAAAAAGGAATTCTAATTTATGAATTTAACACAAGAAAAAATTAAAGCAATGATTCTACAGCTTCCCGTAGATGAGATTAAACAATTAATTGAAGAAATTACAGAAAGTCTGGAAATAAAAGAGTTTATGAGACTAGCAGAAACAGGCTTTAACGAGTGGAATGATCCAGAGGAAGATATTTATAATAATGAAACCGAAAATTAATGAGATTTGGTTAGTTTCTTTTCCGTTTAGTGATTTAAAAAACAATAAACTCAGGCCTGCTTTAGTTATTGCTATTCATCGAGAAGAAGTAATTATTTTAGGCATTTTCTCAAAAATACCTGATGATAATTTACGAGAAACTTGGGTTTTGGTTTCTGATCAAGATAGCGAATTTCAGCTAACTGGGCTTAAAAAAAGTTCATTGATTAGGGCTGATAAAATAGCAACTGTAAATCAAGCTGTCTTTCAAAAAAAATTAGGTATTTTATCATCAGAATTGATTGAAAAAGTAAATTTAGCTCTGAAAATATCTCTTAATTTATGAAGACAGCAAATATCACATGAACCCCAGAATAAAACCCAGTACAGAATAATTGGTAATTTACAGAGGTTGGGATTGACCCGATATTAACAATGAAAATTTATAAGCTAGATAATTTGCCATCCAAAGAAGAATATATTCAAGGATTTAAGGATATAAAAGAACGCATAAGTAAGAATCAATTGTGTTTACTACAAAAGCAATATTATTCACCTAATAAAATAGTTACAGCAACACAACTTGCAGAATTAGCAGAGATTAAGGGCGGTCGCCCAGTTGTTAATTCTCTTTATGGTCGTTTGGGGCATTCATTATCAGATGCAATGGGATTAAAACCTAATCAAAGTAAATCAGGGGATTATAGTTGGTGGAGTATTTTATCCAGTGGTTATGTCAATAAAAATAATTTTTACTGGCAAATGTATGAAGAAGTTGCTCTAGCTTTAGAAGCATTAGGTTGGGTTAATGACAAATCAAATATTAATCATTTACAACAATTATGTGATCATATTTTGGCTCAAATAGAATTTGATATAGATGATCGAAGTTTACCTGATGGTAGAAGATGGGGACAATTTAAAATAGGATGGCAAAATGCTGCTTTAAAGAATTATAATTCAGGTATTCTCAAAAAACTGACATGGAATAATCTAGGTTATCGTTTTGGTAAAAATTTAGGAACTCAATCAGAATCAGAAATGAGACAATTTTATGATTATTTAGCTAATATATATATTACTAAAAACCAAGATAGTTTTCTTGATATTCCAGAACCTTATATGGAAAATACAAGTTATTTTGAACACAAAATTAATAGTTTATTAGGATATCAAAATAATGTTATAAAAATATTAGTTGATATAATACAATATTGTCATAATATTAGCCCTGATAAGTGGGCAATTTATTATAAATCTGATCAATATAAAATTAGGCTTATTGTGGGAAATTTAATTGTCTTAACTATTGAAGAACAAGGAATTTGGTTGGCACTAGATCATGAAATATTAGAAGAAAATAAAGAATATCAAGATTATTTGGAAAAAACTGATACTTGGACATGGGATAATCATGATTATCCAAGTTATAGCCAAGTTCCTTCAAGAAATGGATATTATAATCCCTCCCAAAATTATGACTATATTAAAGATTGGAATATTATTAAAAATTGTCATTTTTCCTATATTAAAAAAGCCTGTGCTAAATATAGTAAAATCAATCAAAAATCCAAGTTAAATCACCAACCTGAAATTATTAAATACTTATGCAATTGTTTAAAAACATTTGTTCCACAACCAGACTATTATCTAAATAACTCTTTTTTTACATTTCCAGAAGAGTTATCAGATGAAACTGAAATCATAAATCTTTATGAAGGTGCTAAACAAAGTATAACTGTAAATCGTTATGAAAGAAATAATCAAGCTCGTAAAAAATGTATTGAATATTATGGAACAGGTTGTTATGTTTGTGGATTTAATTTTGAGAAAATTTTTGGAGAAATAGGACAAGGTTTTATTCATGTTCATCATTTAATACCTTTATCGGAAATTAATCAAGAATATGAAGTTGATCCGATTAAAGATTTACGTCCAGTTTGTCCTAATTGTCATGCAATGATACATAGAAAAAACCCTCCTTTTAGTATAGAAGAAATTAAAAATTTACTAAAACATGATAAACAATGTCTTGATTAACGCTTAAATACCCAATAACCCATTTTCATAAATTGCTGACAAATGTTGAATCATAATAAATTAGGCTTTGGGTTAAAGGAATGAATTCTTATTATAACCTAATCAATAAGATTTAGTGAACAGTGCGATCGCTCGTTATAGGGGAAGTTGAGGGGCGATCGCTTTTTGGTCGGGTTTGAGATGCGACATAGGAGAAAAATGCGATCGCTCAGAAACCCGGTTTCTGTAAGTCGATTAAAGATTGGACGTTATAGCCTCCTATCATTGTCCCCAATAACGAATTGGTGAGAAAATAGCACAAATCGGTGATTATAGATTATGATCATAGTAGTTCACTTTTGATATTGAGGATATTACTAATGATTAAAGTTAATGAAACTGCTAACCTTAATGATCTTTTGGAATTGGTAAAAAAAGCTGAAACTGAAGGGGAAAGAATTATTATTGAGAGGGAAGGAAAAGGGAAAGTAGCTATTATTAATTATGCTGATTTAAAATTGCTAGAAAATTTAGAAGAAGCTAGAGATTCCGAATTATTACGTCAAGCGATAGCTGAAAGTAATGGCAAATTTTATACTCTTGATCAAGTTTTAGCAGAAAGAGGTTTAACTTTAGAAGATATTGTGAGCGAGGAAGATGAGTAAAGAATATTTGTTGTTAGTGGAGAAATCAGTTTTAAAAACTTTAAATGATCTTCCTTTGAAACATTATAAGCAAGTGACAATGAAATTATTTTCACTGCAAACAAATCCTTTTCCTCAAGATTATAAAAAATTAAAAGGTTTTGAGGAAAGTTATCGAGTAGATCAAGGAGAATATCGAATTTTATACATTATTGATGATGATAAAATTAAGGTGTTTAAAATTGGTAAACGTAATGATGATGAAGTTTATCAAAATTTATAAGAGTAATGAGACAAGTATTACTTTATACCGATGAAGACGGATATTGGATCGCCGAATGTCCTAGTTTAAAAGGTTGTATTTCCCAAGGCGAAACTAAAGCAATTGCTTTACAAAATATTAAAGAAGCAATTAATGGTTATATTAAAGCATTGGAAGAAGATAATTTACCAATTCCCGAAGAAAAATTTGATGCTTTATTAGTTGTTTTATGAGTAAAATTCCCAATATTTTAGGAAAACAATGTATTAAAGCTTTAGCTAAAATTGGTCATTATCAAAAATGTCAACAAGGAAGTCATATTATTTTAAGAAAAGACACACCTTTTTCTCAGGTTACTGTACCCAATCATCAAAATATAGCTAAAGGAACATTAAGATCAATTATTAAAAGTATAGGTTTAACGGTAGATCAATTTATTGAATTGTTATAAGGCGATCGCTTTTTGGTGGGGTTTGAGATGCGACATAGGGGAAAAATGCGATCGCTTCTTAGAAACCGGGTTTCTATTCTTCACGATAGCCAATTTGTCTTTTATTTTCTAATATTGCTCCTTTTTCCAACCATTTGATAGATTCAGATTCTTTGTCAGGATTTAACCATAGGATCACTTTAATTTCAGGGAGATTTTCAGAAACTTCGGCTAAATAATCTCTAACTTTGTCGTCTAATGATATAATAATTTTATCTGTAGCGATCGCTGCTTCTACAAGACAAATATCTTTCCAAATCGCTTCTCTGGTTTTGTGCGTGATATCTAAATTTTCAAGTTTATTCCTTAATTCACTTAACGTTACATTTTCACAATATTTATACTTTTTTCTGGCTATCATACTAACTCGCCATTTTCTAGCAAATGTTGATTGATGTTTATTCCATTCGACTTTTAATTCATCCGTCATTACCATAGAATGGCATATTTCTAACACAGCGTTTAAAAAATCACGACAATGTTTTGAAGTTGGATGTTTAGCATCTTCTCCGCCACAAGAACGAGCAACAGAAGCATCAATGACTAAATATTTTGATTGTTTATTCTTCATTAAAGCGAGTTTGATTCATTCATGAGTTTTAATTCGGCTGCATCTAAATAGCGACTTTCTTCTTGTAAATCAACTTCGCTAAAATCCTCTGGCCAATCTCCAAACGTCCCTGCTTCATCTAAATCAGCCGTTGTTATATTTGTACAACCTTCTTGATCACGAGTAAACCAATGTAACTTAATTTTATCAGGTTTAATTTTGTCTTCTGCCACTAAGGATTGAATTCGTTTTAAAATCAAGTCACTATGAGTTTCTATCACAACTCTTACCCCTCTATTCGCCGATTCTACTAATATATCAGCTAAGGCGGCTTGAGCGCGAGGATGTAAATGTATTTCTGGTTGTTCTAGGTAAACTAATTGTTCAGGTTCAGCAACTAATAAAGCAACTAAAGCAGGTAAAGTTTGAGAAACACCAAAACCTACATCAGCAATGCTAACCATCTCTGTAGATTTAGTTTTAGGATTAAAATTACAAGGGAGTCGAGCCACTCTAATTTCAACTTGAGTATCATTAATCTGTTTAGTGTCAACTTTACCTGTTAATCCTAAAATACTTAAATATCTAGCTAAGTCTTTAAGTTTAGAAGATTTCGTTGTTTGCCAATTATTAATTACACTAGCGACATAATTTTCAAAAGTACCAGGAAATTGTTGCCCAATTGCTGTTACTGGATAAGTCCGTTCTGGATTTCCCCTTAAGCCTGGTACATGAATAATACTACGAATAGATTGTTCAAATACTCCGGTTCTACTAGAGTTATAAATTATTGGTGACAGAGATTTTTTGTCATCATTTGCGATGACTTGAGTTTCTAAGAAACATCTAATTTGGGTGATTTCAATAAAAATATTGTTAAATAGATCAATGAATAAATTTTCATAGCTATCTAAAAATCCTTTGGGTAAAACATTCTTACGCTCTTCCTGGGTCATATCTTTTCGTAAAATTGTTTCTGGCTCACCTTTTTCTTGATAAACCATTTGTTTTAGATCAATGCCTTTACTTGTTTTGTAAAATTCAAATCTGATTGAACTAGATTGATTAATTTCAGTTTCAACGAAAAAATCTTTATATCTTTTAGTAGAAGATAGTTTAGAAAAAAATTGCTCTGTAGATGTAAATCTTACATTAGAGCCATTTAACAATAAAGCCCCTGGATCATAAGTTGCTTCCAAAGTTTGTTTGAGCAGGAGCAAGGGCTGCATAATACTAGATTTACCTGAACTATTGGCTCCTGAAAGTATCGTTAAATTTTGAATTTCTATAGAGCATGGATTGGCAATAGATTTATAACCACCAACAGATATTTTAGTAATTCCTTCAAATTTTTCATTTTTTGATTTTGTAGAATTAGTCATTTTAACTGATTTAGCCATAAGTTACTTTTAATTTTAAAATAATGCAAATATTGTATCACAAATTTTAATTTTTTAACCCATAATAAATTATTCTGTATCAATACGCTCCCAGATTTTTTCTAAAGGAATTATTTGTCCTGTTTTCATTTCATGTAACGCTCGTCTTAAACTGGCTTTAATTTCTTCTACAGGGGTATCATCAGGATCAGATTCAGATTCATCCTGTGGAGAAACTAAAACAATCACTTTCACCCGACTCGGTGTATTAATATCAAGGTGATGATCTAAAATTAATTGCCCGTTTTCATCAACAGTTCCCATAACTTCAAATGCTTGCATGATTGAATCTCCTGAACGAGTTAACCCTATTTAATTATAGCAGATTTTATTAAATTAGGATAGACTATAAAGCGCGATCGCTGTCTAAAAATAAAACGTTAAATAGATATTAATTCCTACTCTCACCCTGATGCTTTAAAATCCATTAACCTTGTTGTTCAACGGATGATTAACGGCTTTCCTTGGGTTAGAATCAGATTTAAAATAATGAACGGAAGGAGGAGCATTGTGTTGAAACTGTTACGAATCCTAATTCAGATTATTCAACCCTTTTTAGTGCCCATTTGCTTTGTTTTGGCTTGGGGATTTGTGATTTTGATAGTTTGGAGTATCGGTGCTGCGATGCGGGATACGGTGCGACGGGCCAAGCAAATGCACCAAATCCCCTGTGCGAATTGTATTTTCTTTACAGGAAACTATTACCTCAAATGTCCAGTCCAACCTAAAATCGCCTTATCTGAAGCCGCAATCAATTGTCCAGACTATAGCAGTCGAAATCAGACATTGACGCTATGATTGGCAATAAAGATCAAAAAATTCCTAACCCAGCTAGAACAATGGTAATTTCAGACGGATCAGGATGGGTTACGCTTTGGAATTTGTCACCTAGAATAGAAAAGTAAGTTTAAGGGTTGCTGAGATTCAACCTTTGGAGCGACTGACGGGTGTAATATATTATGGGTCAAAAGCTCAGACAATCCAGGGAACTACAGCGAGGAGTGCTAATTGCTATAGTCGGTGTGATAGCAGTGGGACTTATTGCTTATTTTGCTCACAGTTTTCCAGTCTTCACAGCATTCATACCGATTGTTTCGGTGTTAGTGGCTTTGTTTAGTTCTGTAATGGCGTTGATTTATTATCAAAATTTGCAACAATTCAAGCTGGAAAAAGTTGCTTTAGAGGCGTTATTACAAACCACGAAAGAAAAGTTTCAGGTTGAAAAAGCAGATCTCGAACAAAAACTTAAAATAACCTGGGACAAATATCGTTCTGTTGAAGCTAAAAATAAAGTTTTGCAGGAGATGAATCATCGAAAGGATGAGTTTTTGAGGCAAACTTCCCATGAGTTAAGAACGCCGATGAATGGGATTATTGGTTCCTTACAATTGTTATTAGATGATTTATGTGATGATCGAGATGAAGAACGAGAGCTTTTAGAACAAGCTCATGATTCTTCTCTACATCTTTTAACATTAATCAATCAAGTTTTAGACTTAGCTCGAATTGAAGAAGGTCGAGTTTCCTTTGATATTAAAACGATTGATTTACACGCCAGTTTAACAGCAGCAATTTATCTACAATTTTCTAATATTCGTCAGAAGGGATTACGCCTTTATAAACAAGACTATTCTCACCGAATTAAAGTTAAAGCAGACCCGACAAAACTTAAACAAGTTTTAATTAATATTATTGGGAATGCTATTAAGTTTACAGATCGAGGGAGTATTTCGATTAGCACGGAAGTTCGCTCTATTGTTCAGAATGACACTCAAGACAGTGAAGAAATGGCAGTCATTACAGTTAAAGATACTGGAATTGGAATTTCCCCTCAAATTCAAGAAAAACTATTTCAACCCTTTGTCGTTGAAGATGAATCCCGACTCCATGCTTTAGGAAGTACGGGACTAGGATTAGTCATTTCCAGAAATTTAGTAGAAATGATGGGAGGTAAAATCCAATTAGTCAGTCCCGGAAAAAATCAAGGAACTATCGTTGAGATCTTTTTACCCTTAAGTGATGGAGAAACCAATAGTTCAGATTTTACCGATTAACTAACCTAAAGAAGTTGGTAAAAATAGGAACGAAGAAGTTAATAATTGCTGGGGTTCAATATTTTCTAAAAATCCGATAATTTGACCCGTCGCTTGAACTTCAATTAAGGTTCCCCCACCGAGGGTACGTTCAATACTAGGGAATATTCCTGGGACAGCTTCAGGGGTAATTGAAACTAAACTGAGTTGAGCAAAGGAAGGAACACCACTGACGACAATCACGTCTTCTCCGGGGGTAAAATCTGTAATCACATCCGCATTTTCGGGAATAAAATTCGAGGCTGAACTCGTACTATCTGACTCAATTAAACGAACAGCAAAGTGATCAATTCCAAATCCTCCTGTTAATTGATTTACCCCTTTATCGCCAGCCAAGGAATCATTTCCGGCTGAACCCAAAAGAGTATCATTTCCCTGTCCTCCAAAAACCGAATCATCTCCATTTCCCCCATTAATATAATCTGCATCTATATTTCCTTGAATAATATCATTACCATTTAAACCAATTAAAGAGTCATTTCCTTTCCCTCCAAATAAACTATCATCCCCTGCACCTCCTGATAAGGTATCCGCACCTTCTAAGCCATAAATTATAAAGTCAAAGGGGGCTAGAAATGGAGAAACTTCAATATAATCAGGGTTAGTTGTTCCAATATATTCCCCCTTTCTATTAGCATCTTTATTCGTAATTGTAATAATATTAACTCCTACTAAGGAGGTTGTACTACCTGTGGACATTGCAACAGGTTCAGGAGTAGATGGGGATGAAAAATTCGGTTGCAGGGTCATAAATCCAATCTCCGTAAAAGATCAAGGCGAAAGAAATTGCTCTGTTTAAAAAGTACAAATTATCCTACTACAAAAAAAGTAAAAATAGCAATAACCTGCCTATTTCAAAACTGACTATTGAGATCGAGTATAGGATATGGGCTGTAGGAAATTAAGCTGGATCAAATTTAGACCCTGAACAGCTTAACTTAATTTTTGTGTAAACTGTTGCATAAATTGGTCTAACTCATCAATTCTATTTTGCTTTTCCTGTTCCCCTAAAAATGACGCTAAAAAAGAATTTTTAGCTAATTGATAAATCTCTTGGAAACTGAAGTTTAAAGCGGATTGAGTTTCGATAAAATTCTCCAGAATATAGCCCCCAAAATAAGCCGGATCATCAGAATTAACCGTAACACATAATCCTAAAGCCAGAAGAGTCTTAAGATTATGATGTTGTAAAGTTGGAAAAACCTTTAACTTCACGTTCGATAAGGGACAAACGGTTAAAGGTATCTGTTTTTCCTTTAAATATTCTACTAAATTCTGATCTTCAATACAGCGAACCCCATGATCAATTCGAGAAACTTTTAATCCATTAATCGCTTGCCAAATATATTCTGGTGGCCCCTCTTCTCCCGCATGAGCAACGGTTAAAAAGCCTAAATTTCTAGCGACTTCAAAAACTGTTTTAAACAGTGAGGGAGGATAACCTTTTTCAGAAGAATCTAATCCTACTGCTATAATTTGATCTCGATACGGAATCGCTTGTTTTAAGATTTCCATCGCAGATTCGGGACTTAAATGGCGCAAAAAACATAACATTAACCGAGACGAAATACCTAATTTTTTCTGTCCTGCTTGTAAGGCTTGATCAATACCTGACAGTACAACTTCAAAGGGAATTCCGCGTTGTGTATGGGTTTGAGGATCAAAAAATATTTCAGTATGTCGGACATTTTGACAAGCTACTTTTTCCAAATAAGCCCAAGTTAAATCATAAAAATCTTGCTCTGTCAATAATACCCTAGAACCCAAATAATATAAATCCAGAAAAGATTGTAGATCTTTAAACTGATAGGCTTGTTGAATTTCCTCCACCGAAGCAAAGGGTAATTTAATCTGATTTCGTTCAGCAAAATTCAACATAAATTCCGGTTCTAACGACCCTTCAATATGAATATGTAATTCGGCTTTAGGAATCTGTTGAATAAACTCAGTAATCATGTCTACTTTCCCTATGGTTTCAGTAAAAATCGACAGTATTTTTCCACCCTATTCCTGTTTTTTCTCTTGTTAAGTCAGATCAAGGCAAAATTAAACAGAAAACGCGGAGGGGTTTAAAAGCTGTAATATCCTTGATGGATTGATCCTATCCTAAATCCTGGGCGATCTCGACGAGAAAATGAAAATTTTTAGCTATTTACTTTTATAATTCTGCCCATAGCAGTTAAGATTTAAGGAATAGTCGGGACTCGCGTTTGCCAATGAATCCAGAATCCACGCTCAATCAGCTTAAAGCCTCCCTTTCGGATGGTCAACTGCCTTCTAGTTATGGTGTCTATTTCAAGAATACGCTAGTTGCACTCTGTCATGCACTTGAAGATCACATTTTGCAAAATAGTGATGCACCTCCAGAGCAACAACCTCTGGTGTTAGTGACATTTCAGGAGGGAAAATGGTATCTTCAAGAAGCTGATCGCTATTTTGATCTGGTTCAATCTTGTCGTCATGTTGTGATTAGCGCCGTTGCAGATAGTGGGTTTTTGACCCATCGTACCGGACAGTTAGAAAATGTTTCTTTAATTAATTTAGACCGTTCTGATAGTTTGGTCATGGAGTGGAATTTAATTATTTTAGCTCCAAGTTATACGACAATGGTATTATGCCATGAATTAATGCCCGATGAATATCCGGCTCATAGCAAACCCACAACTGATACAGAACGAAAATTTTATGGATTATGGACATTTGATCAAAAATTAGTTCGAGAATCTGCTAGAATTTTAATTGAGCGTTTTCGACCCTATAATTCTGAATTAGCAGAGCGTTTATTGCAACAATATCAGGAAATTATAGCGACACCTTATCATCAAGTTCCTGATTTAACCGGAGTTGTTTCTCGGATTGTCAGTTATTTACAATCTTCTCAACAAGAACTGATTACTGTTAACCGCCAAACCCGTGAATTATGGGAATTAGAAGGACAAGCAAAACGAATCAGTCGCAATATTACTGGTAATAAATTACAAGCGTTTTTAAGAATGGCGCAACGGGTTGATGAACGAGATCAAAATAACCCCTGTGCTTCCTTACAAGTCGCAGCATTATCAGAAACCATTGGACAAATTTTAGATCTACCTACAGTAACATTAAGGCGGTTACGATTAGCCGGATTATTATATCGAATTGGGTTATCTTCTGCACCGGATGAAGTGTTTACTCAAAGCCCAGAAGAAATGGATGATGCAACTCGAAAGTTTTGGTCAGAACGGGCATTAATTGGGGCAAGATTATTAGAATCAATGCCAGAATTAGGAATCATTCGAGATGTGGTCGCCCATCAGTTAGAATATTGGGATGGCAGTGGTAAACCTGATGGACAAAAAGCAGAAGAGATTAATATTAAAGCTCGAATTTTAGGGTTAGTTGCTTATTTTCAAAGCTTAACTCACCCTAGAGGAAAACGCCACGCCCATAGCTTAACAGAGGCGGTAGAAAAATGTCAGGAGTTAAGTGGAACTCGGTTTGATCCGGCATTAGTTGAATGCTTGAAAAATGTTGTAAAATTAGCTGAAATTGGGTTAATCCAATTACCAACTCAACCCAGCCAATTACCTAACGTTTGGTTAGAGGAAGCCTTAAGTTCAAAATCTAAATCTCAAACAGAATCTAAAGTTTAACCCGTTTAAATCATCACTTTTTATGACTATGACTCAATCCCCATCTGTTGATCTCAATGCTATTAAGCGAGGAACGATTAAAGACCTCAGTAATATTAATTTATCCGGTGTAGATTTATCGGGAGCTAATTTAGCTGAGGTGAATTTATCCGGCGCTAATTTATCCGGCGCTAATTTATCCGGTGCTAATTTACAAGGAGCGCAACTTCGAGCTAACTTAAGAGGGGTTGATCTATCCGGGGCAAATTTGCAAGGAGCAGACCTCAGAAATGCGGATTTAAGAGGAGCAATTCTGATCAACGCAGAAGTACAAGAAGCGAGTTTTATTGGCGCATTTTTAACGGGCGCAACCTGTGGAAATATAGATTTAAGTGGAATTGATTTCCGGGGTGCTGATTTACGCGGTGTAAATTTATCGCAAGGAATTTTATGTCAAGCGGATTTAAGAAATACAAATTTATCAGGAGCAGATTTATCTCAAGCTGATTTAGAAGAAGCTAATTTATCCGGTGCGATTCTCCGAGGAACAAATTTAGAACGCGCTAATTTACTTTGTGCCATTGTTGAACAAACCGTATTTTTAGGTGTTATTTTAGAGGGTGCTTGTTTGGAAGGAACAACGTTAATAAAAGGTTGACGGTTTCTAGTCTAAAATATGTTAAATTATGCTCATAATTAAGCAATTGGCGAGGAGCTATGCGGTCAATTGAACAACTCACAGAAGAGCTTTTATCTCTCCCTAGTGCATCAAGAGCACTTTTGGCAGAAAAACTCGCAGAAAGTTTAGAATTCGATACTGATCCAAAGATTCAGGCAGCTTGGACATCTGAAGCCCATAAACGACGTAACGAGATCCGAAGCGGTGCTGTGCAAGCCATTCCAGGGGATGAAGCCTTAGCTCAAGTCAGGATGTTGCTTGACCCATGAAGTATGTCTTTCACCCTGAAGCACTGGCTGAATATGCTGAAGCTGTCCAATACTATGCAGGACAAAGTTCTGAAGTAGCACAGGCATTTATTAATGTTGTTGAGGATGCAGTTTATCGAATTAAGGAATCTCCAACTCGCTGGGCTAAATTTGACGAAGATGTTCGGCGATGTTTGACGCGCAAATTTCCCTATAGCATCCTCTATACGATTGAGCAAGACTACATTTTGATTCTAGCCGTGACCCATTGCAGTCGAGAGCCGGGGTATTGGAAAAACCGCAAATAATAGTCGTAGAAAACTAATATGGAGTTTACATGGCAAGACAACCAATTGTTCTCAATGGAATAGAGTTCAAATTCCAGAAAGATGCTATTGAATACTTCAAGAATATATTGGAATCCTATCAAAATGGTCAAACTATAGCAGGTGATGCTCACGGTATGTTGCTGGCTCTTCTGGAGCGCCATCCTGAAGCAGATAAAAAAATTGGATGTGGTGTAAAGCGTTTCTACAAAGATAGAACAGATATGCCAACAAGTTGCTTTTGGATAGAAAGAAACGATGGTTCAAAAACTGACTTTTCTTATCGAACAGCAATTTCTGCGAAAGGAAAGTCTCTTTATCAAGAGTTTTTAGAGGCTTGTCGTGCTGCTGTTCAAGATGATCTTCGGAGAATCAAGAAACAATTCTTTGAAAAATTTTCTGATCAGGATGGAAGAGTTGAATGCGATATTACTGGTGATAAGGTAGCTATCTATGAGAGCCATCTTGACCATAAAACACCATATACATTTGAGGTTATTGTGAATACTTTTATTGGTGCTAATAATATTGAAATAAAACCTGAAATGTTGTCGATGGCTGAGGATGCACAATTTCAAACAACTCTTATTGATATAGAGTTAAAGGATAAATTTCGACAATATCATCATAAAATGGCAAAACTTAGGATTATTAAAGCTGAACTAAATCTTAGTCTTGGAGGATCTCAGAGAATTCTGAAGATCCGTAATCCTGTGTTGATTCCTACGGAAATCATAAGTGACTTCAGCACTTTAGAAGCAACTTGTCAGGAGCGAACAGAATATGAAAGTTAAAACATTAAAAAAGCGACTTGATCGCCCTCGTCCCATAGCCAGCTTGATAATTAGCATTCCTGAAGATGCCTCTATGACCTCAAACGGGTTGCGTCACTGTTAGGCTTTTCAGGATATCAGCTATTGATTGGCACTCCTTTATCTGTGCGATAAGCATTACTAATTTTTACAAAACTTCATAAAAAGTTATAATAGGGAAGTCGGCTAGAGAGCATAGGAATGGTACAGGCTTTGTTTGGAAGCACTTCTTTTCAGACTCAAAGTGGCGATCGCCTTGTCAGCAAGGCTGTCGGGACTGCGATCGCGGCTTTGTTCAAGCGTTCTGAAAAAATTGAAGCCAACGTTCGGGCGGAACCTGTAGCCAAGCTATTGCAGGGAAGCGTCGATGGTTTTGATTTCATCGGAAACGGGATGCTGATGTACAACGGCCTCCGCATTGCCGTCATGGAACTCTATGTGCAAGCGGTGTCTATTGATTTCAGCGCCATTTTTACAGGTCAAGTGAAGTTACGACAACCCACTCAAGCGAGTTTACGGGTGGTGTTAACCGAGGAAGACTTAACGGACTCTTTTAATACCCCGTTTGTCGTCGAAAAACTTCAGCGCCTTCAATATCAGGGAGAACCCTTAAAGTTTACTAAAACTTTAATGACGATTACTCCTGAAAAAGCCCTGCGAATTCAATCCGAAATTCTACTCGGAAATTCACAGGAACCTGTTCAAGTTGATTTTACAACTCAAGTGGAGGTGCAAGACCGTCAAAAAATCCGATTTGTCGATGTTCAATATAGTGGAAATCAGGAGGCTATTAACCTGAGTCAAGCTTTGGTGAACCATGTCAATGATTTATTAGATCTTGACAAATTCGCCTTAGATGGAACCCAATTAAAGGTGGATCGACTGCGAATTCAAAACAATTCTCTGATTTTTTATGGGTCTGCCCAAATCAACCAATTTCCCAAAGGAAAGAAAAGCTAAACCGTTGTTGGTTTATTGTTAAACATTCAATTGTCGGAGGAGAGTTGTTAAAGAAAATCGGTTTGAGTTTGAAGTCGGGAAAAGCAACTGTTCTTCCCGACTTTCATCTTGACAGTAACGTTTGAAACCTGAAAAGATGAGTAAAAACCGATCCGGATCTGGCGTAAAAATAGCACCTCTGATTCGAGGAAATTAAAACTCCAGATCTACAGACCGATTTTGTCCTTAATTTTTCTCATCTTCTGAATTGACTTTAGGAATATAGTCTGGTCTTTCTTTACCTTCCCAACCGGGAGGGCGCTTAGAATTATACCAAGCAATTGATCCAATACTGACTGCCGCAATAAATCCGACAACAAGCACTGCAATCGGAATCCATAGGGTATTACTTGCCATAAGACCGATTTTTTCCTTAATTTAATGATACCTTAACGATTATCTCATTTTTGGTTAATTAAAAACTAAAAGTTCTTGGAATTACACCCACCCCAATATCATCACAATAGCAGGGAAAATCGGGATTAGCATTAAAAATAACAGAAACCCCAGAAGTAATTAAAATATTATCATTCACCAGATAACGATAACAAGCTTCCCCTAAAACCGCATTATAGGAAAATATTGATCATGTATTTTGGCGTAATACTATTACTGTTATTGGGTAGCTTTAGTTTGGGGGCCTTACCCCTAACCCGTTGGATTGTTAAACTTTTATCGGGAAAAAATTTATCCCAATTAGGGACAGGAAATATTAGTGTTTCCGCAGCCTTTTCCCAGGGAGGAAAACAAGCGGGAATCATTGCTGTTATCCTAGAAATAGCACGGGGGATTATTCCAGTAATTACTGCCAAGATTTTATTCCCCAATACTCCAGTTTTGCAAATCGTCAGTTTAATTTTATTAGTCGCAGGGCGATATTTTATTGCTAAAGGAGGAGGCGTTACTAATGCAACTTGGGGAATATTAGTCTATTCTCCGATTATTGCCGTCAGTAGCGGAATCACTGGATTAATGATCTGGAGAGTTAGTTATTTATTATTGCCCATTTCTAAGTCTTCTTCTCGACTTTGGGCATCCCGTTTAGGGTGTTTAAGTGCGATATTTTGGGTGTGGTTTTGGCATCAAAAATCCCAATCTCCTGCCTTTTCTCCTTGGGAATTGGTGGCAGTGATCGGTTTAGCACTTGAATTAGTTATCATTAATTTAGCTCAAAAAGATGATGTAGGACTGTATATGAAACAACAATATTTTAACTTAAAAGATAAACTTGATATTCAACACTGTGGTGAAAAAGCAACCCGATTAAGTGAATTAAAACGGGCTGGGTTTAAAGTTCCTCTAGGGTGGGTTTTGCCAGCTATTAACCGTTTAGAAGATATAAATCTTTCTTTTAAAAAACAAATTCAATTAACAAATTATCCCTTAATTGTACGTTCTTCTGCTATTGGAGAAGATAGTAACCATTCCTCAGCAGCAGGACAATATCAAACCATTGGCCCGATTTATTCCCCGACGGAATTACAACCTGCTATTATTCAATGTCGTCAATCTTATTGGAATTCTGAAGCGATTTCCTATCGTCAAAATCAACATCTTCCTGATGCGGGAATTGCTGTATTAATTCAACCCTATTTAGCCAGTGAAGTTGCAGGCGTAATGTTTACTCGAAACCCCTTAGATGGCGGTTCACAAATTATTATTGAAGCCTTACGAGGGGGGGCAGAATTGGTGGTTGGTGGTCAATTTACTCCCGTCCATTTAGAAATCGAAATCAATACCCCCATTGAACAGTTAAAACTTCCTACAATTTTACCCAAAACGGTTATTTTAGAATTAGTTAAACTCGCCCAAGAAATAGAAACCTTTTATCAAGGTATTCCCCAAGATATTGAATGGTGTTGGGATGGGGTCAAAGTTTGGATTTTGCAAACTCGTCCGATTACTAATTTACACCCTATTTGGACAAGAACTATCGCCGCAGAAGTAATTCCTGGTGTCATTCCTCCCTTAACCTGGTCAATTAATCGTCCCTTAACCTGCGGCGTTTGGGGTGAATTATTTACCTTAGTTTTAGGAAAAAAAGTTTCCCATTTAGATTTTAAACAAACTGCTACCTTATTCGCTTCCCACGCCTATTTTAACGCCAGTTTATTAGGAGAAATTTTTACGTTGATGGGATTACCTAAACAGGGTTTAGAGTTTTTAGTCCGAGGGCAAAAAATGGGAAAACCGCCCCTGAGTAAACTCTTCCCTTCATTACCCGGTTTATGGCGATTAATTCAACGAGAACGGCATTTAGATCAAGATTTTAAACGAGATTTAGAACAGCTATTTTTACCGATATTAAAACAAATTGAATCTCATCAATCCCTAGAATTACTAACCTTAACTCAACTCTTAGAACAAGCTGAAACTATACAAACGGCATTAAAATCCGCGACTTACTATAATATTATTGCCCCCATTGGGTTAGCGATTCGTCGAACCCTTTTTAAAGTCTCTGATAGTTGGATACCCACCCATACTGCCCCAGAAGTTGCTTCAATGCAAGCGTTACAAACTCTAGCGGATCAAATTAGAGAAACCTTTACAGAAACCGAACCCATTACTCATCAATCTTTCGAGCAAAAACTCACAGAAAATCAGCAATTTCATCAACAATTTGAAACGTGGTTACAAACCTACGGCTATTTAAGTGAAGTCGGAACGGATATTTCTGTTCCCAATTGGTTAGAACAACCAGAAATATTTAAAGAAATGCTATTCAAAATCATCAAAAATACGAATTACCGCATGGAAAATTTAAGTGTTTCTAATTTAACTCAATGGGAACAATGGCGACAAGCTCAATGTTATGAACGCACGTTAACGAAAAGTAAAATTGCTGAAGTTTATGGTCAACTTTTAGCTCATTTGCGATGGACAATCTTGGCGATAGAATCTCAAGCCATTACTCAAGGAATATTAGAGAACTCAGGAGATATTTTTTATTTAGAATGGGATGAAATTAAAGCTTGGATAGAACAGAATATTGAACCCGATTTTCTTCCGAAAGTTCATCAACGTCGGAATATTTTTCAAGAAGATAGCGATCGCAGCGTTCCTTCCATTGTTTATGGAAACATTTTACCAAAACCTCGATCACAAACCACTCACAATTCTGCTATTTTACAAGGAATTCCTGCTAGTATTGGATGTGTGGAAGGAATCGTTAAAATTTGTCGTAGTTTAACCAATATTATAGATAAAACCGAGGATAAAATTCTGGTTGTTCCCTACACTGATGCTGGATGGTCGCCGATTTTATTAACCGCAAAAGCCATCATTTCAGAAGTTGGCGGACAACTTTCTCATGGTGCTATTATCGCACGAGAATATGGTATCCCTGCAGTGATGAATATTTCAGGTGCGACTACCTCTTTAAAAGACGGCCAACGAGTGCGAGTTGATGGTTATCAAGGAACTGTTGAAATTTTAGATAGTTAAAACCGTAGGGTGCGTAAGCGCAGCGCACGCACCATAATTTAATATTATCAACAAAATCATAAAATTTTAATTATTTACCTAAATAATATCATGGTTATTTACCTATAAAATTTTAATTATTTACCTCAATAATATCATGGTGCGTGCGCTTTGCTTACGCACCCTACAGGGAGTTATTTACCTCAATAATATCATGGTGCGTGCGCGTTGCTTACGCACCCTACAGGGAGTCTTTTAGGTGTTTTTTTAGGGTGTTGACGGGTAAAGGGCCTTGAAGATGTTGCCAAGGTAAGACTTGCTCTAAATCCCAATTTTGGTTAACATAATATTCCATTGGGGGTAATTTTCCGCGTAATTCTTTGAAGGCTCGGCGATAACTTCCGAGGGAATCTCCATAGTTTCTTACTAATTCTAATAGATGGGAAATCCGACGATCTCCCCTAGAAAGCAGAGCTTGAATTACTGACCATTTATAACTTTCAGGTCGGAAATCAATGTTATTGGATTTTAATTGTTTTTCTAATAATTTCAGTCGTTTTTCTGCATCAGGATTTACCCCAAACCACTGAAACGGAGTGTGAGATTTTGGCACAAAGGTACTACAACCGAGGGTTAATTTAAACCCCGGTACTGCTTTTTTTAACGTCTTCATTAGGTCTATGGTGGCTTCTACATCCTCTAATTCTTCCCCCGGAATCCCTACCATACCATAGAGTTTCATCCCCTGTAAACCGCCATTTTTAGCATTAATAATGGCTTGGATAATTTCTTCATTTTCTAACTTTTTATTGATGATTTTTCGGAGGCGATCGCTACCACTTTCTACAGCAATTGTCAAGGTGCGAGTGTCTCGTTTTGCTAAGGTTTTTGCTAATTTTTCGGTAACGGTATTTGTTCTAACGGAAGCAATACTTAAACGCACATCATCATATTTCGGTTGAGTTAAATAATTTAATAATTCATCAAATTCAGGATGTTGTGTAACGGACGCACCTAATAAACCTAAACGCCGCGTTACTTGCAGTCCCTTTTCAATCGCTGGAATTAAAGATGCTTCTAAACTAGCTGTTCTAAAGGGTAAAGTCAAATAACTGGCTAAACAGAAACGGCACATTTCAGGACAACTTCGAACCACTTCTACCATATAGATATTTTCCCAAGCCGCTTTTTCCGTAACAACCGTTGAAGCGGATAAAATATTGCCTCGATAGGTTTGTTTTTGAACTTCGGGGGGAATATTAGAATCTACAGGTTTAATGGCTTTAATGTTACCTTCTAAACTGTCATAAGATATTTCATATAAACTGGGAATATAAATTCCTGGAATTTGGGCTAAATGTCGTAATTGTGTCGAGCGCGATTCCTGAGAAACCTGTTGATAAGCGTCTATAAAATCGTTTAATAAGTTTTCCCCATCACCCAGTAGAATAATATCAAAAAAATCGGCAAAGGGTTCGGGATTAGCGGTTAATACGGGGCCGCCTCCAAAAATTAAGGGATGTTTTTCTGTCCGATGAACCGAACGCAGGGGAATATTGAGGAATTCTAAACGCTCAAAAATATTAACGTAATCCAGTTCCCAAGAAAAGGAAAAACCAACGAGTTTAGGATGTTGAGGTAAGGGTTCATGCACATCCGTAAATAAACGACTGACTTCTACATCTGAACGCATTGCTAAAGTAGCCCAAACCAGTTGATATCCTAAACTGGTAATGCCAACGGTATATTTATTAGGAAAAGCAAAAATAATCGGAATGGCATCTAAATTAGATGGGGTTGGACTAAACAGTAAACGTTCAGAATCAAACACAGAAGCACTCACAGAATTAATCAATAAAATACTCCTTGAAATATATTTTTATTCTAGCTTAACCTGCTATAACCCCTCTTTTCCTCCCTGTTCCCAGTTCCCAGTTCCCAGTTCCCTGTTCCCTGTTCCCTGCTAGATAACAAAAATCCCACTCAACAGAAGAGAGCGGGATTTTGTTATGAGTATGAAAGTTTTAGGGAAATTTATACTCAACTTTAAAGCGGGTAGAGAGGCGACACCTCGCACTCATCCATCTATATCGGTCTTAGAAGGAAGAACCTAAACCCACATAAGAACCGTAGAAAAACAAACCAACCACAACTAAAACACCTGTTCCCGCAACAGTGGCGATTAACCACAAGGGAAGTCTACCTGATTGCAACACGGTTATTACCTCGTTAATTCAAAAGCTTAATTGACAAGGGATTTTTAGATTTTGGATATGAGATTTAGGATTAATATTTTGGTAAAAAATACGTTTCCTCAATAACGTTCGCGAAGCGTCACGAAGCGAATCCAAAATCGTTAAATCGAGAAAAAATCCAGTTAGTTAAAGAAATAACTGGAGAATAAAATACCCAGAACAAAAATCAACAGCAAACCTAAATAGAGTGAAGTTCTGTTCAACTCAACAGGTTGACGATTGGGATTGGTACTCCGATCCATGGTGATTCTCCTATCGTTGAATAAATTGCATAGCCGCGATCGCACCCAGGAAGAAAACCGTAGGTACTGCTAAAGTATGAACGGCTAACCAACGGACTGTAAAAATCGGATAAGTTATCGGTTCATTGGAACTGGTACCAGTTGCCATTTTATTAAACTCCTTTGTCAACTATTTACTAATGAAATCGCCAATTTGATCTTTGCTATTAAAGCGATCGCTTACAATCGGAAGTTCCTGCCGTTGTTGAGTAAAATACTCATCAGGGCGAGGGGTTCCAAAAGCATCGTAAGCTAAACCGGTGCTGACAAACAGCCAACCTGCAATAAATAAAGCCGGAATTGTAATACTGTGAATCACCCAATACCGGATACTGGTAATAATATCGCCAAAAGGACGCTCTCCAGTTGTTCCTGACATCGTTAAATCTCCTCAAGCAACGGTTGAACACTCAAATCTATATGATACGGGAGCAGGGAATGTGGAACAAGCCTACTCCATTGATTTATCTCAGGTTTATTTAAGCCGTTTGTGGGGTTGAACCTTGATAACGGAGTAATGTCCCCCTCTGACCCAGGACAAACCCTTGTTCCGGGTCGAAAAACTTGATTTTGTACAGATTCGATGGGACATTTTCTACTTCCCGATCTTTCTGCCAAGTTTGGCCACCGTCAAAACTACAGAGGAGATTTCCACTCCCGCCACTGACCCAAATTTCTTCGGGAGTGCGATAAGCTAAATCCAAAAATCCCCAACTGGTAGAATATTCTGGGTTAACCGGATCACCCCAGGCTTTGATATCCTCTGGGTCAGTAAACCGCAATTCACCGCCCCGAGCAATCATCCACAAACGGCCATCTTCACCAAAACCAATCTTTTCTAACCGTTTAGAACTGTAACGGTTATGAGGTTCCCACGCTTTAGATCCCGGTTCCCAAGTTGAGTAAAAATTACCCTTAGCCGAAACGCTAATATAGCGACCATCCGCAGAACGAGACAGACTTCTGACAAAACCTACAGCATCTTCAACAAGAGCTTTCCAGGTTTTACCACCATCTTCGGTTTGGTAAATCGCTCCCACATCCGTTGTCATTTCTGCGGTATTGGGACTAAGAGCCACAATACTATAAGGAGCGCCGGGTAATTTGGCATTGAGGGTAATTCGCTCCCACTTGTTCCCTTCATTGGTGGTATGCAACAAAATAGAAGGCAGTCCCACAATCCAGCCCTCAGACCCTTTAAAGCTGATGGCGTTGAAGCGGACTTTTTCTTCCCCTAAATCCAGTTGCTTGACTTGCCAATGGTCGCCCCCATCGGTGGTTTCCAATAGCGTCGCCTCACTGCCCACAATCCAACCATGTTTCGGGTTAGTTCCGGTAAAGGCAATGTCAGCTAAATTCGCTTGGGTTTCAGTGGGAACCACTTCCCAGGGATTGTAACTGAGTTGGGGCAGGTATCGACAGCTTGCACAAATTAATGCAACTGTCAAGACTATAACGATTTTTTGCAGAAATTTAACAATGTGCATTAGATTCAATGAAATTTTAATCCCTCAATTTAGGCCATACAAGCTCATAAAGAACAAAAATCCCAAGGCCAAGCTCCCAAAAATTAGGAGATTCTTTTGCTGGGCGGTCAAGGTATTTACCCCCAAACCAAAGCCTAAGTTCTCTTGAAACCCAGAGGGGTTTTCCTCAGAGCCAATATTGATAAACTGGCTTTTCGGTGCGCCACAGACGGGACAACGCCACTTTGTCGGTAAATCTGTAAACGCTGTCCCCGCAAGAACATTAGAACTGCCTTTGGTTGGCTCATAGACATAGCCACAAGCTTTACACTCATGGCGATCAAGGGCTGTCACTTCAGTGGCTGGTTCACTCATTTGAACAGGGATGAGTTGAGAATTATTAGAATAACTATTAAATAATATTACAAAATTTGAGCAAATCACAACAGACCTTCCCACATCAGGATTAACAACAGATGTACATTTAGACTGTATCCCCCCTACCCTAAAATACAGAAAGCGGACTTTCGTTAAATAGGTACGACCCTGAACGGTAGAAGAATGACGATCAAGCCCTAAAATTTTACAGAGTTGTAAATTTAAGAATTCCCGGTTAGATCGAAGATTAACGGGGGATTATGTCAAAATGTAAAAAATCAGTTACAAACCTAGCGCGATCTGTGATTTATTGTGTTTGTTCTTAGTGGCTACGAATATTTTTTAGGCTTCTTAATCATTTGCAGCCTAGTTCCTATCCTGGCTTTGGGCGCGTCCAAAGTCCTACGACCCAAAAGCCGGAGTGGTGTCCGTCGCACCACCTACGAATCGGGGAACGAACCCATCGGAGGGGCATGGATTCAATTCAACATCCGATACTATATGTTCGCCTTGGTGTTTGTCGTCTTCGACGTTGAAACCGTGTTTCTCTACCCTTGGGCCGTTGCCTTCCACAATTTGGGACTGTTGGCCTTTATTGAAGCCCTGATATTTATTGCAATTCTTGTCATTGCACTGGTTTACGCTTGGCGTAAAGGTGCCTTGGAATGGTCATAAAAGGTGATAAAACCATGACTCAAAGCATTTCACCCGAAATGGAAAAAATTATCAATCCGGTTGGACGTCCCCAAGTCACTCAGGAACTCTCGGAAAACGTGATTCTGACAACGGTGGATGACCTTTACAATTGGGCAAGGCTGTCTAGCTTATGGCCTTTGTTGTACGGGACAGCTTGTTGTTTTATTGAATTTGCTGGTTTAATTGGTTCTCGGTTTGACTTTGACCGTTTTGGTTTGGTTCCTCGGTCTAGTCCTCGACAAGCGGATTTATTGATTACCGCCGGAACCATTACCATGAAATATGCTCCGATTTTGGTGCGTTTGTACGAACAAATGCCCGAACCGAAGTATGTGATTGCTATGGGAGCTTGTACCGTTACTGGGGGAATGTTTAGCATGGACTCCACAACGGCCGTGCGAGGGGTTGATAAATTAATTCCTGTGGATGTCTATATTCCAGGGTGTCCTCCTCGTCCTGAAGCCATTATTGATGCGGTGATCAAACTGCGGAAGAAAATTGCGGATGATTCCTTGCAGGAACGGGCTAATCTTCAACAAACCCATCGCTATTACACCCGACCTCATAATATGAAACCTGTTCCCCCGATTTTAACAGGTGAATATTTAGTCACCGAATCCCGTCAAGTTCCCCCTAAACAGTTAACCGAAGCTATGGGAATGCCGATTCCTCCCGCTTTAATTGCCGAACGGACAAAGGAGGAAAAACGTGGCTAATTCCGAAGCCCCCCTTGTTGAAGCCGGAAAAGTTTCTCAATGGCTCAGTCAAAATGGCTTTGACCATGAATCCCTTGGCCCTAATAAAATGGGCGTGGAAATGATTAAAGTGGATCGAGATTATTTGATCCCCCTGGCGACTGCTTTGTATGCCTATGGATTTAACTACTTGCGTTGTCAATGCGCTTATGATGCTGGCCCTGGGGATGCCTTAGTCAGCGTTTATCACTTAGTTAAAATTGATGACAATGTGGAACAACCCCAGGAAATCTGCGTCAAGGTCTTCGTTCCACGGGATGATCCCAGAGTCCCTTCAGTTTACTGGATCTGGAAAGCGGCCGATTTTCAGGAGCGAGAATCCTACGATATGTATGGTATCGTCTACGAAGGTCATCCCAATCTCAAACGGATTTTAATGCCGGAAGATTGGGTCGGTTGGCCTTTAAGAAAAGATTATATCTCTCCTGATTTCCATGAATTGCAGGATGCCTATTGAGCCCTTAGATATTGATGAGCTTCTAGCACCCCAGAATTAATCGGGGTGCTGGTGTTGCTCAAACCTAAATTTAATTGAAAGATGCAATTCAATCCGGCGATCCAAATTGCCAGATCTCTAGGAAGTCTGATATAGTTGCCTACGATAATGTAGAATTCATATCCGGCTTGGACTTGATACACTCGCTTATTCTAAATTAAGGGGTGTAGTTACAAGGTTAAGCAACGGGTTCTGCCCGCAGCTAAACGGAATCAGTCTTCGCAATTCACTTTGGTGGAGGAGTCAAATCGTGAGCACTCTCAACGGTACAACATTTAATGATATTAATTTCAACGGCATCTTTGATGCTGGAGATCTTGCACTTCCCAATGTCACTGTCTTTTTAGATAGCAATGGCAATGGTTTACCCGAGTCCCTAGAAACAGTTTCGATCACTGATATTAACGGTTTTTATTCGTTTCCTAATCTAGCGGCAGGAAGCTATCAAGTTGGACAAGTCGTTCCTCCAGGTTTTACACGGACAACGATACCCAGCCCTATCACCCTAACAGGAGCCGCAGATACAGCTACATTTAACATCGCCAATACTGGAGCCTTTACTCCTGTTGTTCCGTCTCTAAGTGGCAACATTGCAGGGGCTGTCTTTGTAGATAACAATCTGCTCGGTCTCTACAACTACGTCTACGACGATAACGGCAATATCGTTCCCTATAATTCCAACATCTACGACAGTAACGGCAACCTGATTGTCAATACTAATGGGTTTGCCAATACTCAGATATATGATCCCTTTACGGATGCGACGTTACCGAATATTCCGGTCTACATTGACCTGAACAACGATGGTTTCCTCAACTCCAACGAACCTAGCACGTTTACGAATGAAGCCGGGTTTTATAACTTCAACGTTCTACCCGCCGGTTCCTACCTGTTGAGAATTGCTCAACCTTCTGAGGTAACAGGAGAAAACTCGATTCTGGGTGATCTCTTATCCACAACCAATACTCCGTTAGTAGTTGATGTCTTTGGCGGATCAACCGTCAGAGCCGATCTGGGTGTTGTTGCTCCCAATAGTGTTTACGGTAAAGTCATTAATGACCTGAATGGTAATGGCTTCCCCGAAGCTTCAGAACCTGGAATTCAAGGCGTTACGGTCTTTATTGATTCTAATGGCAATAACGTCTTTGACTTAGGCGAAAAGTCTACAACCAGTGGTGCTGATGGGGCTTACATTATCAAAGGCTTAGATACTAATGTTGGACAACAATCTAACGAAACCTTAGCTCAAAACCCCTACCTGGCTTACCAGCTTTTAGCCGATCCCCTTTCTGTCGCCAACACCTTCCCGGTGACTTCAGTTCCTCCAACCTCATCCTACGTTAGAACTTCACCTCTGCCGGGAGCTACAATTGATGCTCCGGTGATTCCAGCAGGTTCTGCTCAGGCTAACTTCCTCTATACTTTTGCTCCTACAGCAACTGCCGTCTTACCGGACAGCATCACAGGATTTGTTTTCAACGATCTTAATGGTGATGGCATTGTTCAACCGGGTGAACCCAATCTGCCCGGTGCGGAAATCTATCTCGATTTGAACAACAACAACGCACTAGATTCCGGTGAACGCAGTGTGATTACGGATGCGGCGGGTTCCTTCGGGTTCTTGAATCTTCCCACACCAGGTGACTACATCGTTCGGACAACGGATGAGTTCCTTACCACGGCCGTTCCTAATGTCATTTTAGGTGTGAATCAAGCAGCCCAAGTTGCCGTTGGTTTGGCGACCTTTGAACCGAGTCCCGCTATTAACCAAAACGCTTTAATTCCCATTCTGGGAACCACTGTCGTTTAAAACGGACATAGCATCAAATTTGCTATTTATTTAATCTTGTTTCATCCTAGAGCAGCAGTCTGGCTTACACAGCCCCTAGCTTTGCTCTAGGATGATATTTTTTTACCTCACCAGTCAGGATTTTTCCACCCGCAATTTGTATCAAGATACTCAGATTTTTTGGGTTACTCCTGATTAATTTAGAGTAGGCTAGATTAAGTGGAGTTTAATACTTAACAATTTGTCTCAAGTTTTAGCAACTTCAACCTTTCCCGCCAGCACGTTTAAGTTGAACAATGGTTTAACGGTGATTCACCAGCAAATTCCGGCAACCCCAGTTGTCGTTGTTGATGTCTGGGTAAGGGCTGGTGCCATTTATGAGCCGGATATGTGGTCAGGAATGGCCCACTTTTTAGAACACATGATTTTTAAAGGTACAGAGTGGATTGGCCCTGGTGTGTTCGATCAAGTGATTGAAAGTTGTGGGGGTGTGGCGAATGCGGCCACCAGTCACGATTATGCTCATTTTTATATTACAACGGCTGCTCAATATTTGAAGGAAACATTGCAGGCTTTAGGGGATTTATTACTACACGCAACGATTCCCGAAAGCGAGTTTAATCGAGAACGGGATGTGGTTTTAGAAGAAATTCGTCAAGCGCAAGATGATCCTGATTGGCTGAGTTTTCAAGCCTTGATGGAAACGGTGTATGAACGTCACCCCTACAGTCGTTCTGTTTTGGGTACAGAAGCGAAATTAATGGAACACTCGCCCTATGAAATGCGTTGCTTCCATCGATGTCGTTACCAACCGGAAAATATGGCGGTTGTGATTATTGGGGGTGTGGAGGAGCAGCAAGCTTTGGATTTAATTCATGAAGCCTTTGATAATTTTTTCCCCCCTGCTAGTTTCCCCCATCTTTATGAGGTGGTTCGTCCCCAAATTAAAGAAATTCGTCGCCGAGAACTGCGTTTACCTTATATTGAAGAAGCACGATTAACCTTAGCGTGGACAGGGCCAGGAGTTGACCATTTAAGACAAGCTTATGGCTTAGATTTAATTTCTTCCATGATCGCATCGGGACGAACTTCTCGATTAGTCCAAAAACTGCGGGAGAAACTTCAGCTTGTTCATGATATTTGCAGTGATTTTTCTTTACAACAAGAGTCTAGCTTATTTACGATTAGTGCTTTATTAGAACCTCAATATTTAGAGAAAGTAGAAGACTTAATTTGTGAAGAAATTCATGAATTAATGATTGAGCCAATTTCTGAAGCTGAATTGAGGCGAAGTCAACGTTTTCTTTGTAATGACTATGCCTTTTCAACAGAAACCCCAGGACAGTTAGCGGGATTATATGGATATTATTTCACCGTCGCAGAACCTGATTTATCCGTAACTTATCCCCTACAAATTCAATCCTTTCAGCCTTTAGAACTTCAAAATATTGTGACTGAACTCCTGAATTTAAACCATTATGCAGTGATGGTTGTTCAGCCATAAGGGAGGACAATAGGAATATTTATGCTGTTTAGATTAATATTGGATATAACTGATATATAATATTAATTATATCCAATATTAATTCTTCCGAAAATAGCTATCATGTTTGAAAATTATAGCCCAAAAGTAAGCTATAATTTTCAAACATGAAACAGCCCTGTCCCCCATCCTCTGCCTAACTAGCCATCTAAACTCTCCAAACTAAGAGGAACCATATCGCCTTGAAACGTGAGTCCTAAAAACATTTCCTCTTTCGGTCGAATAATTTTTCCTGTTAAGACACAGCGTTCTTCCTGTTCTGCAATGGCGGAAATATGGGCACGGATATCTTCTCTGGTCAACGACGGGCGATAATCGCCTGATTTTTGTTGGACATAATTCCACAGTATGTCTCGAATCAGGGCTTGATAGCCTTTGTTCTTAGCCAGTCCTTTTAATCTTTCTTTGAGTTCCCGTTCTAGGCGAATGCTGGTCACTTCCATATCAGTCGTTGAAGTTCGAGGAAGGGTATACATAATTTTTTCTCCATGAATAGGTAGACATCTCTGTAATATTAGTGTAGTATAAATAACGTAAGATTAAAACTATCTATATCGAGGTTCAGCTTTCAAGTGATCAACTTATCCACATTCAGGCTAAATTCCAATTGTTTCAAGGGTTCAGGCTCATCTGATGCAGCTACCTGGAATCCTGAAACCGGAACCTCTATGGTTGAGGGCCAGTCTAGCAGTGGTTATAGTGATCCATTAGAACCCAATCCATCAAAGATATCCGATCAATTCCACTTTGACCCCTTAACAATTGCATCATTCTTTTTTCATCACCGAAGCGGGAGGTACAAATTGAGATGAACTGTACCCAAACCCAAACCCAAACCGAACTCGGTTGAACCCCCGCTTCCTCATCAGAAAAACAGGCGGGGGTTTGTGTTTGTATCAATAAGTGTAAATGGAGTCAAGCCGTGACCAGCCCAACTGACGTATTAAGGCAATCTGTGGTCGTATTCTCCCCCAATTATTTGCCCATGAACCGAGTCAATATCAAACGGGCAATTGGTTTGTTAGTGACTGGAAAAGCTGAACCTCTGGAACTTAATTCCAATGACTCCGGTTGGTTTGTCCATTCTCCGAGTCTGGTACTTCACGTTCCAGCCCAAATTCGTTTAACGATAGCGGGTCAAGAACGAATTTGGAAGGTTCCCCCGGTCAACCGTCGGGAAATTCTGCGGCGAGATCACCAATGCTGCCAATATTGCGGGAGTACAAAACGATTAACCATTGATCACGTCTTTCCCCGTTCTCGTGGGGGTACTCATACCTGGGATAACGTCGTCACGGCTTGTGAACGTTGCAATACCACTAAAGGCAATCGCACTCCTGAAGAAGCTCGAATGCCCTTACGCACGAAACCCAAAGCCCCCATCCACCCAGTCGTTGCTTTCGCCGAATATTTCTGGCAAGGGTTGTAGGGTGTCGGTGAACAGCTAACCGTCAACTGTCAACCAACCCTTGGCTTTTCTGAAAAGGGATTCAAAATCAATGCTGAAGTTAACTTATACGGAAACAGCGTTTCATATTGAGCGTCTCAGTCAATCTCCAGAACAACTGGTGGCGCTGCGGGTGAAGTTGGCAATGCGAATGGGCCAAACGATGGTTGTTGAACCGAGTTCTGCCTCGTTTCTGTTACCTGTCAATGTCTCCACCTTGTCGATGTTAGAGGCGGCTGTTCGTCAACAACGCTCAGAAGCAATTGCCTTATGTGTGGCGGATACAGAAACCATTGAAGTTAGTTTAACTGGAACTTGGATTACTGTTGATCCAGAGGGTGAAAGTGGAATTTTTCTCACGGTTTTAGGCGATCGCACTGAATCATTACTCTATCACCTCTGGCTACAAGCATCGGGCAATACTTCCGTGATTCGAGATTAATTTGAGGGGGGTTAACACAGTCATAATATTCAAGATTTGTCTTAACTCACCCTCCCCTACTGATTGCTGATTAACCTACATTTTTTTGATAAATTTCTAATGGTAAATTATCAGGATCTTTAAAAAATGTATATCGTTTACCTGTGATTTCATCTCGTTTAATCGGTTCTACACAAATCCCCTTCCCTAATAAATCAGCAACACTTAGGTCAATATTATCAACTTCAAAGGCTAAATGTCTTAAGCCACAGGCTTCCGGTTGATTCGGTCTTTGAGGAGGATTTGGAAATGAAAATAACTCAATCTGATCCTGAGTTCCGACTCGTAAATCTAATTTATAAGAATTTCGTTCTGATCTAAAGGTTTCTGCAATAATTTCAAACCCTAAAAGATTGACATAAAAATTTTTAGATTTTTGATAATTAGAACAAATAATTGCAATGTGATGGATTTTATTGATTTTCATCATTTCTCCTGCTCAAACTTAGAATTATTATCTTGTGTCAACGGTGTCAACTTCTGCTATTCTATAGAATCTATTCTCAACAATACTTTGGCTCACTGTGCTGTATCCCAGCCAACAATCTTGGCCTTCTTCTCCTCCTTGGACACCAGTTTTTCTAACTCAACACCTAGACGAAACGCTACATTTAGGGTATAATTGATGAAATCTCCCAATAGTAACGCTATATCTAGTATTTGGGAAAATGATCGTCCAGAATCTAGGTGTTTGCCCATGTCTCAAAATTTAATCAAGGCTGGAGTTATTGTGCCGAGTCAATGGCCCCTAGCCCGTGTCTGGTTAGAAGTTGCCACCTTACTTAGTATTGCGCCCCGACACATTGAGCGCCTAGAATTCTGGCCCCATCAAATTTGGGTAAAAATTCAACAAAAAAAAGCGGTTTTCGTCAGTTATCGTCGCTTACCCCTGTGGAAAGAAACGGGGTTAGAGTCAATTCAAAATTGTAGCGAACGCTCCAGCTTAGAGCAATTAGGAGAAATGCTCAGTTTAGAAGTCAAACACTATAAAAACCAGTATAGCCCTGTTATTTTAGAAGAATGGCGTTCAGCTTGGGCGAAAAAATCTCAATACTTTAAACTCGAAGCTCAACGACAAGCCCAAGAAGAAGAACAACTCAAACCCATTCGTGAGCGTGAACAGGCTGGTCAACAATGGCACGAAGGCTGGAAAACAATTTTACATTATTGTAATAGCTTTGACTCCTTAGAACGATTAGCTCCTGAACTGCAACAACAAAGCCAAGAATTTGCCGACTTACCCGAAGGCGAAACAGCCATGCAATTGTGGCATCAACGGTGGCAAGAACTTACCCAAGCGACGGCCTAGTCAACCGCTAACCGGAATATTCCCGATAGCACGTCACTGTTAATCCTGAGATTAACAGTTTATTCCCGTTGGTGCTATTAATTGGCAACAGATTAAGATATAATAAAGTCGGTTTGAATTTCCAGAGTGCTGTATTAAACCCAAAAATCAGGGTCGTAATCGAGCTCAAAAGTATCGCACAAGGATACAAAATCAGGGTTAGCGCTGAATCCATTATCGGCGCGATGAAGATAGATATACCCTGTATGGGGGATGACCTTTCAGACTCCCTTGTTAACTTGGGTTAGCAAAAATATATCGCTGACGATTACCTTAAACCCATCGTCAACGGCTATTGAAGACGTAGCAACGTTCAAAACGTCAAATTTTTTTGACTCTCTCCAAAAGTAGGGTAAGACATACCCGAAGTCTAAGTCAAATATTCTCCGTAAATCTTGGGGAGATCAGACCCTCTAGGTGGCTTTTGCTTACCTTTATTTGTTATGTTTTTGCATCATTAAATGTTGTAGAAACACTCAAAAATAAAGGGGTGCTTTTGCTGGGATTTTAATCAACCCAAAACCGCTTTACTTCAGTAAAGGGGAATATCAGACTATTTGCACAAGCAAACGACTGTAAAACATAAAAGGGGGTGACGTCCATGTTCAAGCAAAATCAAAATCAACTCAAAAAAGTGCAATTAGCTGAAGGAGTATTTGTCTATACTCCCCTTGATGATCTGTGCATTCCAGCTTTACGGTCTGGGTATGCGGGATACCCCGTTAACCCTCGATGGAATGCGATCAAGTTCCATGCTTGGAAAATCGGACGACAATGGCGCGAAGCGCTAGGGCGGGGCGAAATGATCATCCGGTCAACGGACTCGATGTTAGTCCCCATTCAGAAGACTGAGGAAAGTAGTGATTCTCCCTTACCTCGATCGTGGAACATTAACCCAATATTAAAATTATCCGACCATTCGTCTCAAAAGGATGTTCTCGCTTTAATTTGAGTTAGAATTTTAAGCAATCTCAAGAGTCAAAGCAGATATTTTCCTGTTTCCTGGCTCCTGAGCTTGCACCTAACCCTCAAACAGCAGATCAACCATGAAGAAACTCACTATGTCATTACTAGCAGCTTGTTTAGTGACTTTACTCTCGCTAACAAGCTTTTCTAGTAATGCTTGGGCTTTTGATCAAACCCAGCTTGACCTTCTCAAAAGCAGCGTTGAACAATGGAATAATTGGAAATTTAGCACGGGTTCACGCCCAGACTTAACGGGAGCCGACTTGAGTGGCTTAAACTTAACGGATGCTTTTTTGCGTTTCTCTGACCTGAGTGGAGCGAATTTAGCGGGTACTAACCTCCATGATGCCGATCTGATCAGTGTCAAGTTAAACAATGCTAATTTAACTGGAGCCGACTTAACTGATACATCCCTTTCTGATACCGACTTTAGTGGTGCGAATCTAACAAATGCTAATCTGAGTGGATACCACTATACAGATGATTTCATTAATTTTCAAGGGGCAAACTTAAGCGATGCTAACTTAAATAGCGACGAGCTAATAGTCTGTAATATAAACACAGATCCCTACGCAGATCGCTACAGAGATCCCTACGCAGACCGCTACAGAGATCCCTACGCAGACCGCTACAGAGATCCCTACGCAGACCGCTATACAGACCCCGAAAATAGCTACAGATACCAGTTCAGATGTGAATCTTCTCGTTCACGAGAATCTAATTTAGTCGTCAATTTTTATCAAGCCACTTACAACGAGAATACTCAATTTCCTCCGGGTTTAGATCCTGAACGTGCTGTTGCCAAAAACAATCAACCGTTTGATCGATATGCACGCTATCGCTAAAACGATTAACACATTACAGACCTCTGAGTTCTTTAAAAATTCAGGGGTCTAATTATAGCAGGACATAGGAGATAAAACAGCCCTCATTAATGTTTTGATGATCTCGGCATTTATTCTATCAATATTCTGATATAATAGATAATAGTCTCAATTGCTAATGATACAATTTTTTTCCTGTTTTTTATCTCCTGACACCTGATTATGCTTTCTCCAGACCCAATGCCATTAACGGTTAAAGATGCTGAAGCCCTTTTAAAAGACTTTATTTGTAACGATGTTATTTCCCCGATCTCGGAGGCAGAAAACGCTAAAATTCAACAAGCATTATTATTGCTAAATCGTGAATCTGAATATCTTATGATTGGGATTTGTGCAGATTCTAAGGAACAAGCCTTAACAGCATTAACCGATTATTTAAAAGCTTTTCAATACTCTATAAATGTTGAAGAAAATGCTTTAGATACCGTTGAAGGAGCCGTTTATTTAAAGTTTAATGGTCGCCATCAAACCTTTTATATTAGCCCATATTTAGAAAAATATCGAGGGGTTTTAATTTCCTTTCAATCAACGGAAGAAGATGGAATTAATGGAGTATATGGGCATTTTCCGTTAGATTTATTTGCTTAAATTGATCAAAAACCCCTAGAGAAACCGGGTTTCTGAAAGATTCATCTTAATGTTATGTCTTAGATTAAGATAACAGCCAGAAACCCGGTTTATTTGAACATTAACCTTTAAACAACAACGCTAGAACTCGGTTGAGGTTGAGGGGGTGGAGCAGGTTCTGATTCATTCGGAACACCTCCATAGTTATCCATCAAATTGCTATAGAGTTGGATATATTCTCTAGCGGAATTTTCCCAACTAAAGTTTTGACTCATGCCACGACGTTGCAATTCTCGCCATTGATCTTTAAACCGGAATGCTTCAGAAGCCCGAACCATTGAGGTATAAAAATCTAAGGGTTCATAACGATCAAAACAGTATCCTGTTCCTTGATAATTAATCGGATCATTATAGGAAACCGTATCCACTAAACCGCCAGTACGTCGGACAATGGGAACACAACCGTAACGCATTGCCAACATTTGACTAATACCACAAGGTTCAAACCGACTCGGCATCACAAACGCATCACAACCTGCATAAATCCGCCGGGATAAGGCATCATTAAACAATAATTGTGTTGTCATCCGACCCGGATAACGAGAGGCCATGTGCCATAATTGGGTTTCATAATAGCGATCGCCTGTTCCCAAAACAATCAATTGACAATCGGTATAAGATAAAAATTGATCCATAATTTGAATTACGAGATCAATTCCTTTCTGTTCGACCAATCGCGTTACCATACCCATTAAGAACGTATTAGAATTAACTTCTAATCCCACTTCTTCTTGAATTGCAACTTTATTGACGCGACGATTTTCTAGGCTATCAGCCGTAAAGCGTTCAGGAATATAAGGGTCAGTGGCTGGGTTATAGGAATTCGTATCAATTCCATTTAAAATCCCTGTCATTTTGCCACTGATATAGGATAGCAACCCTTCTAAATTTTCCCCATAGGCTGCGGTTTGAATTTGTTGAGCGTAAGTTGGAGAAACGGTCGTCACGACATCAGCCGCTTGTACCGCCGCCGCCATCGTATTGTGACCCTGCATATACCAAGGACACCAAGTAATCCGTTCCAAATACCAACGCCAAGGCCCTTGATAAGCTAAATTATGAATAGTGAAGACTGTAGCAATATCTGGCGTTTCGTGCATCCAGACGGGAATCATGCCCGTATGCCAGTCGTGGCAGTGAATAATATGGGGTTTCCAATAGTTCCACGCAAATTCAGCCGCGCCACTGGAAAATAAGGTGAACCGCCAATCCTCATCCTCTCCATAGTACACACGACGAGGCATAAAGGATGGATGTCCAAACAAATATAATGGTACATCAGTTTTTGGAAATACCGTTTCAAATACCGCGAAACGCTGGTACATGGTATTTCCCCACCAGATCGGATCTTTTGGGATTTTGATCTTATCAGGGAGGAAGCCATAATAGGGCATAAAGATGCGAACATCGTGTCCCATTGCTCGCAATACCTGCGGCAATGCACCGACCACATCTCCCATCCCACCAACTTTCGCTAAAGGTGCCGCTTCTGCGGCGACAAATAGAATTCGCATTTTAATTTTGCGTTCCCTTAGTTGCTCCGTAACGTTATCATACCTGTCTCGGTGTCCGATTAAACGCTTTATTCGAGTTCGTTGAATTCGCTATCGAAGTGAGTCCCAAAGGCGATGTCCACTGTACCGAGAATATTGTATGTTGGAATTAGGAATAAATCTCACCGAAATCGAGTCAAGTCATGCTGTAGCTAAATACTCGGTTGTCGATGCCTTTCGCAGGAGATTCAAAAAATGCTTGATCAACTGCTCAATTCTATTGCATCCTGGGGTCGGTTTCACAAGGCATTCACCAGACTTTCCCCTTTTGTTAACACTTTAGCCTGGAGTGTACTCCTGGGTTTTGGGGAAATTCCCGTAGCACAGGCGCTTTTAATTTCACAAAATCCTAACAATACTCCTTTAGAAACGGCTAATGTTCAACATCATTTTTTGGAAGAGGGGGTTTACCTTTATGGTCAGTCTCCCCAACCGGAACAAATTGGACAAGCTTATATGGTGTTTGAGGTAAAGCAAGGTCAAGTGACGGGAGCGTTTTATATGCCTCGCTCGTCTTTTGACTGTTTTACCGGAGTTCCCCAAGGAAATCAACTTAATTTAAACATCATTGAAAGTTACAGTCAAGAAGCTTATTCTTATAATATTGGTTTTAGCAATACTGCTGTTGTCGCGGCGGCTCAAGGTCAAGGAACAGAGAAAAACAATATTGTTTTAGAAGGGTTTCATCGAATTCCAACGGTGAGCGAAAATGACACTCGCCTTTTAAGTCAATGTAAAGCTGATTTTAAGTAGTTAACGGTTAACGGTTAGCTGTTAACCGTTAACTGTTAACACAATACAAGATGAATTAGGGTTTTTTGAGTAAATCAACGGCTTCTTGTAATAACTCGATAGCCTGTTCTATTTTACTCAATATTTCGGCTTGGCTAACAGGTTTAGGTGTTGGTGTTGGTGCTGGTGTTGGTGTTGGCGTAGGTTTGGGTGTCGTTACACCTCCTAACTCATTCACATACCGCAATAAATCTTGATCTCGTCGTAACCATCCATTTAAGAAAACTTCTTGACTGGGGTTTGCTTTTACTCGTTGATATCGATAATCAATTCGATTTTGACAATAGCGTTGGGCGGTTTGTAAATTATTGGCTTTTTCTAATGCTGCTTTTGATTTTGCGCCGAAATTTCCATCAACGGTTAACCCACCAATGGCTTCTTGTAGAAATTCTAAACTACCTTTAACACTAAAATTAACGGCTGTATCAAAATGGGCTACCGCTAACGGTAACACCATTGAATCTGCTAAACAGGGTTTCCAAAATTGTAAATAATATAATTCTTCGACTTCAGGTTGTGTAATTTGGAGAACCGACTTAGACGTTAAATTCTTATTCCGTAAATAAGTATCGTAACTTCCTTGACTAATTCCATAATTAACAGTTCCTGCTAAATCTCTGGGATCGCCTACACCAGCTTCCCATTTTAACGTAAATTTTAAGGCAGTTTTAAAAGCTTCAGGATATTCTGGCATGGTTTGAGTTTGGGGTAAGGGTTAGATATTGATCAAAAAATATCAATGCTTATCAATATCTAACCTATTTGTCAACTAACTACGCTGAATTTCAGCAAAAATTTCGTTTAATATCTCTTGAGCACCTTGGTCTTTGAGTTTATTGGCGAGTTGAATTCCTAACGCTTCCGCATCCGTTGCATTTCCGGTGACGGTATCTTTAATTAAGCGTTTTCCATCCAGACTTGCTACCATTCCCGTTAAGGTGAGTTGGTCGCCATTAATAGCAGTATTTACGCCAATGGGAACTTGACAACCCCCTTCCAACTCCCGCAAAAATGCTCGTTCAGCATAACATCTTTGGGCGGTGGGGGTATGTTCAAGAACTTTAATAATCTCAAGAATATCGCTATCTCCTTCTCGACATTCTATTCCTAATGCGCCTTGTCCGACGGCGTGGAGGGAAATTTCTGGGGCGATAACTTGATGAATGCGATCGCTCATTCCTAAACGAGTTAACCCAGCAACCGCTAGAATAATAGCATCATACTCTCCATCGTCTAATTTTTGCAGACGAGTATTCAGGTTGCCGCGTATATCTTTAAATTCTAAATGAGGATAATGGTGTCTGAGTTGGGCTAGGCGTCGCAGGGAAGAAGTCCCAATAACAGCACCCGCCGGAAGGGTTTCCAGTTGTTTATCTTTATGTTTTTCATGAACCACTAAGGCATCTGCCGGATCTTCCCGTTCCGAGACACAGCCTAACATTAATCCTTCGGGAAGTCGAGTCGGTAAGTCTTTGAGGGAGTGCACCGCAATATCGCTGCTGCGCTCAAGCATCCCTACTTCTAATTCTTTGGTAAACAGTCCCTTATCCCCAATTTTAGCTAGGGCGACATCGAGGATTTTATCGCCTTGGGTGGACATGGTTTGCACTTCAAAGGTGATTTCAGGGAAGTGTTTCTGAAGTTCTTCCTGTACCCAATAGGTTTGTACTAGGGCGAGTTGGCTTTTGCGCGATGCAATGCGGACGGTACGAGTCGGGGCAGATACAGACATACTAAAGCAATAATACAAGCAAATAAAGTCACTTGATCTAGCCTACCGCAAGGAGGGACGTCAATGTTGTTAAGGTGTGTGACGGAGGCGGGTGTTCGGTATCGGCATTTTTTATGAGATGATCTTAAGTCTAATTTCTATATGCTACACTTAAAGTTGTTATTGATTAAATTTATGTAAATATGACTTATAAATCATGCCCCAATTTAAAGTATTATCAGGTAAAGAGGTTATTTCGATCTTGGGTAACTTTGGTTTTGAAATCCATAGTCAAAACGGAAGCCATGTTAAACTACGCCGTTATAATTTAGGTAATAAGGAAACCTTAACAGTCCCTAATCACCGACAGTTAGATCCAGGAACCTGTAAAGCTATTTTCAAACAAGCGGCTAAATATATTCCTGAGTCAGAGCTTGCGGTTTACTTCTATAACAAATATTAATCTTGATAAAGAAATCCACTTATTCACGGTTATGAAAAGTTGAATGGAGAAATATAGATTAAACGTATTGTTGCAGGCGATGTAAATAGAGGCTAGGGTGTGTTAAGTTAAAAGGTAACATACCCTATTTTTTGAGTTGACCGGAAAATTATGTCTATGTCATTAAAAGAAAATATCCAAGCCATTATTCATCGAGGCGAACAACAGGGTTATGTTGCTGAATGCCTTGATATTAATGTAGTCACACAGGGAGAAACCTTAGATGATGTGGTTTATAATTTACAAGAGGCTGTTGCTTTACATTTAGAAGATGAAAATTTAACCGAATTTGGACTCATTGAGCATCCTTCAATCTTGATTAAATTTGAGTTAAAATTTGATTGTGTACCTTTTTTGAAATAAAAAATATGAAATTGGATGTTATTGGAAGTGTTGTAGATTTACCCACCGATTTGAGTACAAATCCTGATTATTTTAATTAATAATGCGATCGCACATCCAATAAACTAAACCCTGTCTCTAAGAATTAATTGTTGTTAAGTTTTAGCCCTTAGATCTTTGAACTAAAGCCCGACAACAAAATTTTTAAGTTAATCAAAAAAGGGTTATAAAAGAGTTATAATAAAACTAATAATTAATAACCCTAAAATAACAACCCAAACAATATTCTGCTGAAGCCAAAATCTGAGCGCAACAGATAGAGTTTGCTGAGGTTTAATCGAAGTAGAAATTAACGGTTCAGAACGATTTTGATAGAGGGTACATTCCTGAGCAAAAGGACGTTGGGGAAAGTTACAGGTATCATCCTCATGATAGAGACAAGTTTCACACAGATATTCCTTCCCCGTAGAACGATAGAGGGGAATACCCGGATGTCCAAACGCTTTAAGCTGATATTGACAATGGGGACAGCTAACCGCTTGGGAGTCAACAGGTTGGTGACAACGGGGACAATGGGACATTTTAAGGGTTCAAACCTTCAAAAAATGAATCTGCGAATTTGGGGAAAATATCACAAAATAGAAAATGTGAGCCAGTCTAAAAATAAAGCAAGGCTTTATATTTGCACTTTAGCAGCCTAATAAGGTCAGAAACAATGGATAATCAAAATAATTTACTGCGACAACTGCTGATGATTGGGATCGGTACAACATCGTTAGTAGCGGAAAAATTGCAGGAAGCAACGGATCAGTGGGTCAAAGACGGAACGATGAATACAGAGCAAGCTAAACGCTTTGTAGACGATATGATGCAGGGTCTGAGATTAGATCATACCAGTTTAGAAGACCTGATGCAGCGACAGTTCCGAAATTTAATGCAGGATGTGGGGGTTCCCCGTCAGTCGGAACTTGATGAGTTACGCGGACGCCTCGACCGCCTAGAACGTCAGATGAGAGACTTAGAAAATCGTCATTGGCGCTAAACAGTTCCCAAATAATGTCAAACTTAAAGATTGGGTTTTCTCTAAGAAAACAATCCTAAAGGTACATGAGTATACGCAGGAGGATGAATTTTGCGAGAAATTCTAATTAGTTTAGGGGTGATTATTGTTTGTACAGTTGTGTTAGTTGTTGCTCAAGTTACAACAGCCGTCCAACAGGCGAAAGCGACGAATCAAAACACTCCTATTGCAGTAGAACAAACGGTTTCCCCGACTTCAACAGTAAAACCATCTAGCAATCCTTTGTTTGCACAAGGTATTGCGTCCAATGCTCAAACTATTATTGCTCAAAACATGACAAATTCAGAAGAAAAAGTAATTACAACTGACTCCGGTTTACAGTATGAGGATTTGAAGGTGGGAGACGGTGTATCTCCTAGCAAAGGTCAAACGGTTACAGTTCATTATACCGGAACTTTAACAAATGGTAAAAAGTTTGATAGTTCTCGCGATCGCGGACAACCGTTTCAATTTAAAATTGGTGTAGGTCAGGTGATTAAAGGTTGGGATGAAGGCGTTATGAGCATGAAAGTAGGCGGACGTCGCAAGTTAATTATCCCACCCGACTTAGGTTATGGTGCTCGCGGTGCTGGGGGTGTCATTCCTCCGAATGCAACGTTAGTTTTTGATGTGGAACTATTGGGCGTGAAGTAATTCTTTGAGCCTCAAAAGTTACCGAATAAACCGGGTTTATAAGCATGATTTCTGGGTTAAAATCCAGGTTTTATGAACCAACCCGGTTTTTGATCTATTTACCTGAATTTAATCCGATTACACCGATGATAATCAATGCAATTGATATAAATTTAATCGGAGTAATTGACTCCCGAAAAAACCCGATTCCAATCAGAGCAATTAGAGTCGTTCCTACACCAGACCAGACCGAGTAAGCAAGGCTGACTTCTATTTTTTTGAGGACTATTGTTAAGCAAGTAAAACTCAGTCCATAGAAAATAAATATTCCTATAGAAGGCCAGATTCGAGTAAAGCCTTGGGATAACTTCATACAGGTTGTCCCCATCACTTCAAACACAATTCCTAAAATTAGATAAATCCCGCTCATGAATTCCATCTTGATTAACCAGTACGTCTTTTTTGATACTCAAATTATTATACTTAAAATTAATATTAAGACTGGGGGAATTGAGGTTAAATTAACTAGACCGAGGATTGGCTAAATTTCTGAATTTAGTAAATTGAGGGTCAAATAAGAGTTTAATCGTTCCTGTGGGGCCATTACGATGTTTAGCAATAATAATTTCTGTAATTCCTCGGTCTGGCGTATCAGGATTATAATAGTCATCTCGATAGATCATCATGACTAAATCAGCATCTTGTTCAATTGAACCCGATTCCCTTAAATCCGATAACATCGGGCGTTTATTTGTTCGAGATTCAACGCTTCGACTTAACTGGGATAACGCAATAACAGGTACACTTAATTCTCTCGCTAATCCTTTTAATGATCGAGTAATTCTTGATAATTCCTGTACTCGATTATCACTTCCTCCCTCCATTAATTGTAAATAATCAATTAAAACTAACCCTAACGCACCTCCATTTTCCGCTTGTAATCTTCGAGTTTTTGAACGCATTTCCGTAACAGTAATATTTGGGGTATCATCAATAAAAATTGGTAATTCCGCTAAGGAACTAATCGCCATTGTTAAGGGTTCCCATTCCGATTGACTAATGCGTCCTGAACGAATGCGGTTACTCTCAATTTTGGCTTCACTCGATAACAGTCTTTGTACTAACTGTCCCTTCGACATCTCTAAACTAAAAATAGCAATCGGTAACTTGTGGCCTTTAGCAATATTATGTCCTAAACCGACAGCAAAACTCGTTTTTCCCATTGATGGCCTACCCGCAATAATAATTAAATCAGACCGTTGGAAACCCCCTGTCATCGCATCTAAATCATAAAATCCGCAGGGAATACCGGGTAAAGAAATGCCCTCATTTCGGTCTTCAATTTCTTGGAAGGTATCAATTAAGGTTTCACCAATGGAAACTAAATCCTGTTGGGGTCGTACCTGAGAAATATTAAAGATTTGTTGTTCGGCTTTATCGAGAACCGTTTCTAAATCTTGGCTAGTATCATAAGCTAATTCAATAATAGTATGTCCGCCAGTAATCAGACTGCGACGGATTTTTTTATCTAAAACTAATAAACCATATTGATCAATATTAACTGCTGAAACTGTCCGATCAACCAGTTGAGTTAATTTTAATTGTCCTCCCACTTGTTCCAGTAAATTTTGATCCGCTAACCAAGTGGCAACGGTCATTAAATCGGTGGGTTTTCCTTGAAAATGTAGGGTTAATGTTGCCCGATAAATAATTTGATGGGATTTAATCGCAAAAGATTCAGGTTGTAATAATTCTGCTACCCGACTAATGGCTTCTGGATCGAGGAGAATTCCCCCTAAAATAGCTTCTTCTGCTTCTATATTTTGCGGGGGAATGCGATCGCTAATATTGGAAAATTGAGGTTCATTCATCGGATGAGTTAGTTAATAAGCCGATTAGACGATTTTATGTTAAACTCTATTATAGAATAGTTAGCGATTTTCAACAATGGTTAGATAGTCCATCTGGTAATGGTTTTGAAAAAGTAATTAGATTAGGTAGGATTTATGGATTCTATTAGAGTTGAAAGATTACGCTGTTTATCTGATACTGGTGATATCAAAATCAAGCCTTTAACAGTTCTTCTGGGACAAAATAGTTCAGGTAAAAGTAGCTTTCTCCGTGTTTTTCCTCTTTTAAAGCAAAGCATAGAGTCGAGAACAACGGGCCCTATATTGTGGTCAGGTGATTTCGTTGATTTTGGAAGTTTTCATGATGCTCACAAGAAGAATTCTGATAATAATATTGCTTTCTCTTTTAAGTTTAAATTAATTAATTTTATTAAAAATTCAATTAATATATACTTAACAATTCAGGTGACAGAATATAAAGAAAAACAGACAACTAGAACGAGCAAAATAGATTTGAAGTTTGAAGATTCACAAATTGAATTAGAGTTTGACGAAAATCAATGTGTCACTAGGTTTTATGTGAATTCCTTGAATATTTTGGATTTTGGCTATAAATATAGTGTTCAAAAAATTTATAGTCATTCATTATTACCAATAATCAATGAAGAAACTGATGAAAATTTATACAATAAATTAAACAATTTGTTTTTGATTTTTTTAAATCCAGAATCATTTAGAGGTTTATTTAATGCTTTAGATAAACATATAAATAAATATCTTCTTCCAACCAATGAACCTGGTATTATATATACATTTTTTCAGTATTTTGCAGGTTTAGACAGTTCAGAAAATTTATTAAAATATATTCAGAACCCTAACTTGTTTGCTAAATATTGGAAACCAGAAACTAGGCAATGGACAATTGAGACTGAAGATTTTAAACAATTAAGAGATCTAATCATTGCTAATGCCCTGCCTATAATTTTTAAAAATTGTGACGACACTTTAACTAACTTATCACAGCAAATGAGTTATATTGGGCCAGTGCGGGCAACGGCAGAACGATCTTATCCACACCAAGATTTAGCAGATGATCAAGTTGATCATCAAGGAAAAAATCTAGCAATTTTTTTACGAAATTTAAGTGATAAACAGAGACAAACTTTTTCAGAATGGACTTTAGAAAACTTTGGTTTTGAACCTTCAATTAAAACTAGCCTTGGAAACATTTCTTTGATGATCAAATATAAGGATTTTAATGAATATCTCAATATTGCTGATACTGGGTTTGGTTTTTCACAAGTTCTTCCAATTATTACTCAATTATGGCTATTAAGTGTATTTCCAAAATCTAAAACTCAATTAATACCTAAGTCTCTTAATGAAGTAACAAAAATAGTAACTTATGCCATTGAACAACCTGAGTTGCATCTACATCCTCGCTTACAGGGAACTTTAACAGATGCCTTCGTTACAGCAATTAACGCAGCGAGAAACAATGATATTGATTTACGTTTAGTGATTGAAACCCACAGTGAAGTATTAGTTAATCGACTGGGACATTTAGTAGCTGAGAAAAAAATCTCTCCTGATGATATTAATATTGTTTTATTTGAACCTTCCGAAGAATCTGGAGAAATACAAGTAAGAACTTCTCAATTTGATGCTGAGGGATATTTAGAAAATTGGCCATTAGGCTTTTTTGAAATGGAGCTTGTATAGATGCTGATTAATATTCATCAATCTGTTTTTGATAACAATAATATTTGGGATGAACCAGAAACTATTCCAGCTTTAGAAAATTTAGCAAATGCGGTTCGAGAAGGTAAACATTTAGTAATTTCAGATAGGAAAACTTTAAAAATAATTACCCAATGTCAAGACTTATCTAAAACGACACGAGCTATTTATACTATCCTCTACAATAAATTTTCTGAGTTGAGATCCTATCTTTCTGTTGTAACAAGATACATTGAAATTACTGATCTTTTAGAACCAGCATTAAGTTCTTTATCCGATCAAGAAGTTATTCAAGTTCCTTTAAAATTTTTTGAAAATACCCAGTCAATACAGAAAACAATACTTCTTTGTGAAAATAGCAGTGATACTTCTTTTTATCAAACTATAGCTAGAGTTTATCTAATATGGAAAAACGCTAATATTAAGTTAGAGTACGAACCTAGAGGTGGTGGGGGTAATACAATTGATACTGAATATGATAATATTCAAAAAACAACAAAGTATTTCTGTCTGTGTATTTTAGATAGTGATCGAATTGCTCCTGAAGGAAAGCTAGGGAGTACCGCAGCACAAATTGATCAAAATAAAAATCAAAGCTCACAGTTTTTCAGGACAAAAGTTTTGATCCTAGATGTACACGAAATTGAAAATTTAATCCCTAATTCAATTTTACTTGGAATTTGCTCAGGTGATAAACAACGAGAAGATGCACTTAAAAGAATTCAGAAACTTCAAGAAATTAGGGGAGATCAGATCAAACATTTTTTAGATATAAAAGAAGGAACGTTAATGTATAAAATATTTGATTCTACTAACTCCAAGGATAAATTATTTTGGGAAAGTCATGTTTTGGAAATCAATAGAATTTTAAAATGTATAGATGATGATTGTCTAGCTGATTGGAAATGTAATAAGACTAAAAGTAATTGTCAATGTCAAATTTCATTAGGATTTGGAAAAAATACGCTTGATAATACTATTAAATATTTGGAAAAAATAGAACCTCATAAAATTGCTAAAGAATTTAACAATGATATGAAGCCAGAATGGGAAAAAATTGGCCAGGTCGTAGTAGATTTTTGTATTGCTCACAGCCCAATCCGTGTTTGAATTTTAGCTGTACAATGAAAATAAGCCCTGAATTGAAGTTAGGGCTTATGGGGGAAACCTGTTAAAATCGGTTAAATTGAGTCCAATAAAAATTTACAGGGAAACAACTTCAACGTCTACATCAGCCGTTACTTCAGAATGTAACTTAATATGAGCTTTGTAGGTTCCTAATTTGCTGATAGTCGGAAGTGTAATTTCCCGACGATCAACTTCTTGACCGATAGTTTGTTGAATTAATTCTGCTAATTCACGGTCAGTAACGGTTCCAAAAATTGCATTTTCTTCCCCAACTTGTTTGGCAATTTTGAATACACCCACCGCTTCCAGGGCTTTTTTCTGAGATTCCGCTTGTTGTTTAAGTTCCAGTTGCCGTTGACGTTCTTCTTCCCGACGACGTTCTACCTGTCTCAGAATGCCGGGGGTCGCCCGAACTGCAATACTCTGAGGTAGTAAATAGTTACGAGCATAACCAGGGGCCACTTCCACGAGATCCCCATTTTTTCCGAGTTTACTGACATCTTTCGTCAGAACCACTTGAACACGCTTCGCCATGATCAGTTCCTATATTTTTTTTAACCCAAACACTCTATATTAACGAAATTAGGGTACGATCGCAAGTCCATGATCAACCTGACCCCGGTTTAGGATACTTGTAATTGCGTAGTACAATACAAACTGAGTTGGAGCCGAATTTACCCTGGAGGCTGCTATGGAAAGTATTCAGTTCAAAGGACACATTGGTCAAGATGGAATATTACGAGTACAAATGCCAGCAGAATTTAAAGATAGAGACTTAGAAGGGATTGTGTGCTTTCAAGTATCTGATGAAACCCTCAAACATGAAGATTGGCAACCTGGGTTTTTTGAGGAGGTAATTGGTGGCTGGGTGGGTGAACCATTAGTTCGAGAAAACCAAGGACAATATGAAATGAGGGAGAATTTGTTTTGAGCTATTTAATAGTTTATCTTTAAATAAAAAATCAGCTAAAATTGCCGGAGAAATTCGCGCCCAATTAGCTGCTTTAGGTACACCCATTGGCCCCTATGATGTGCAAATTGCGGCGATCGCTTTAGCTAAAAATTTAATTCTAGTCACTCACAATACAAGAGAATTGGGGCGAGTCCCCAACTGGCAACTTGAAGATTGGGAACTCTAAAATTACCTTAAAATTGATCCTTCATTCCTCGCAAACGAGCAAAGGTTTGGATCGGATCATGACTTTTGACTGCGGTTTGCAAACTAGGAATATCCCACCGTAAAAACGGGTTAGTTTGTTTTTCTAAACCAATAGTTGAGGGAATGGTCGGTTGATTTTGACTGCGAGCTAACTTGACATTTTGGAAACGATTGTGTAACTCTAAATTGTCAGCATCTACCGTTAAAGCAAATTTTAAATTATTCAGGGTGTATTCGTGGGCGCACCACACTCTGGTAGTATCAGGTAGATTACGGAATTGAGTGAGGGAAGTCACCATTTGTTGAGGAGTTCCTTCAAATAAACGACCACATCCCCCGGCAAATAGAGTATCCCCACAAAATAAATCACCAGGGTCATCAGCATTTTGAGGCGGGAAATAATAGGCAATGTGGGCTTTTGTATGACCCGGAACAAATAAAATCACCCCAACTTGATCGCCAAATTGAACCTGATCCCCTTGTTTTAAAAAGACCTTTTGGCCCGGAATTCTACCTCGATCTTCTGCACCCCCATAAACCGTAAGATTGGGATAGTGTTGGATCAGTTGGGTATTTCCGCCAACGTGATCACTGTGATGGTGGGTGTTAAAAATTGCAACTAATTCGGCTCCTAATGTCTCCAAATGTTGTAAAACAGGATAGGCTTCTGCGGGGTCAACAACGGCGGCAATATTCCGATGGGGATCATGCAGTAAAAATATATAATTATCAGAGAGGGCTGAAATTCGTTCAATTTGCATAAAAACCAATCTCCTGGGATGATTTGATCAGGGTTTAGAAGAGTTAATTTTCTGTGGGGTGTGCGTCAGTAGTTTAGCAAATCTCCTCGCAAAATGAGTTAAGGCTTAAATTAAGAGAGGTAACAATTGAGATGCTCTGGACAATTCAAACTCGCTCTAAAATCTCAATTACTCAAATGACGGATCGGATTATCAATTCTGGTCAACTTAGTCATTCTGACTATTTGAGGTTAACCTCTGCTATTTTATCCGATAAAGATATTACTGAGCCTGAACGCAACCAAATTAATCGAGTTTTTGATTATGTGCAAACAGGTCGGCTCAAATTTAATGATATGTGATTTTTAGTTAAGGGAAAAACAGGGTGCGGGGAACAGTTTGTCAGGAGAATTATGGGATGAGCTTAATGATCATTTAGTTTTCTTCTTAAAGCGAATTAATTATCGATTCGATTAAATCAGACATTAATGAGGTAAGACCCGATGAATTTGCCTGAAATGAATACCCTTCTTCCTGTTCCAACAGAGCCGTTACAAATTCCGACACAAGCCACTATTCCGACGGAATTAGGTGAATTTGCGATTCGATTATCCTTGGTGATTCCTACTTATAAAGAAAGCGAAAATGTTCGGGCTATTGTTCAACAATTAACTCAGTTATTAGAATCAACAATTCCGAATCAATATGAGTTAATTATTGTTGATGATGATAGCCCGGATTTAACGTGGAAAGTGGCAGCAGAGTTAATGCCAGAATTTCCTCAACTGCGGGTAATGCGACGTCAAGAAGAACGGGGATTATCAACAGCCGTTATCCGAGGTTGGCAAGCAGCCAGAGGGGAAATTTTAGGGGTTATTGATGCCGATTTACAACATCCTCCCGAAAGTTTATTACAACTTTTAGGAGAAATAGAAAAGGGTGCAGATTTAGCCGTTGCCAGCCGCCATGTTGAAGGGGGAGGCGTTAGTGATTGGAGTGTAATTCGGCGGTTTTTATCGAGAGGCGCACAGGTTTTAGGATTAATTATTTTACCCGGTGTCATTGGTCGAGTCTCTGATCCAATGAGTGGGTATTTTATGGTCAGACGGGAAGCAATTGCTGGAAAAACCCTTGATCCGGTGGGCTATAAAATCCTGATTGAAGTGTTAGGTCGGGGTCAAATTCGTTGGGTGGGAGAAGTGGGTTATGTTTTCCAAGAACGCTTAGAAGGGGAAAGCAAAGTGACTTGGAAACAATATATTGAATATTTACAACATTTAGTGAAATTACGGTTAGCCCGATGGCCTGTAATGCGGTTTTTGCGATTTGGAATTGTGGGGTTTAGTGGGGTTTTTGTCGATATGGGAGTGTTTTATCTCCTTTATACTGTTATCGGTTTAGCCTTAACCCGAAGTGCAATTTTATCCGCAGAAGTGGCAATTTTGAATAATTTCCTTTGGAATGATATTTGGACATTTGGAGATATTTCTAGCCATCAGAAAGGCATGGGAAAACGGGTTAAACGCTTTGTAAAGTTTAACTTAATTTGTTTATCGGGGTTAATTTTAAACGTCTTAATTGTCAATCTCCTGTTTAATGTATTTGGAATGAATGCCTATATATCCAAAATTATTGCGATCGCACTGGTGACGTTTTGGAATTTCTGGCTGAATTTAAAATTGAGTTGGCGGGTAACGGAAGTGAAATGATGGCGAGTTTGGCGATTCTGTTTAAAATCATGATCAAATTAAGAATGGAAAAATAAAATAAAGTTGAACGATTAATCCTACATACCACCAAGCCCCATTTAAGAACGTATAAAAGGACATGATAAAATTTCTCAAGGTCGTTAAACTGGCGAAAATTGCTTTTGACAGACATTAATTCACCTATTTTACACGATTAATTTATGATGTCTGATAAAATTCATATTTCTAAAATAACTCGCTTAAAACCATTAGATGCGTTAAGAGCGATCGCTATTTTTTAAGAGAACATAGCCAGAAAATGAAGTGTAAATTTTTCCCATATTTAACTTAAAACATTAAGAGCGTTGATAGACATTAACAGTAAATTCGTCAAGATCCATCGTTCCTTGAAGTAACTGATTATTTTTAAGTTTATATTGAGATTGTAAAATCTTTTGAAGGGTTTCTCGTTCTGTTTCTGTTGTCGGTTCAGACCAAACAGGTTCAGCAACTTCTAACTCAATAATTCTTCCATAGGGTAAGGTTTGAGAAGTTAACAATTTTTCCAAAGCTGGAGTAAGTTTAGCAGACTCTTGAGCCAATAAAGACACAGGATATTGAGGAGAAATATAATAAGCTAAACGGTTAACATAACCCCAAGCTTTAGAATTCATGACAATTAAGGTCGGGGTGGTTGGTTCTTGGGCAATAATATCAGAAATTTGATGAAACATTTGCCGAGGTCTTAAACTATAGTCGCCAATACTAATCGTTAAATAAACCAGAATTAAACCCGTTGCTGTCAGACGATATAACGGTTCTTTTTTGATGCCTTGAATTAATAACGTAATCAATAATAAGCAACCCGGAAGAATAATCATCAAACTTCTTCCCCAACCAAAACCGATTGTAAATTTTTTACCAACAATATCCGCTAGTAAAGCTAAGAACAGAGGGAAGATTCCTAAAATTAATACCGTCCCTAACCGTCGATGTTCTCCCAGTTTCCACAGACGAATACTGCCAATTGTAAAAACAATAATCCAGAAAATACCCGTACTTACTGCAACCCAAACCGGAATACTGGTAATCCAATCTCCTACCCCTAATTGCACCCCTAAAAGATAAGCAACATCTTGTAAATGCTGTACCATTGTGGCAAAAAAACCGGGAGGAGTGCTAAATCGTCCTAAGTCAGCATTCCGTAATTGTTGACGAGTTCCCCATAACACCCAAGGAACTGTAATTAATACTCCAGTTCCTAAACGTAAAGCGTGTTGCCACCAGTGATGTCGATCTAAGTATAAGACTAAAGCGGCTAAAGTTATGACCCAATAAGCAAATAAATAAAACGTTAAACATCCCGCCACAACAGAAGCGATTAATACCCCAGTCCAAAACAGTTGTTGTTTCAATTTTAGGGGTGTTTTATGTTCAATTAGAGTGTTTTGAGGTTGAATTTGATCAACACCCATTAACTGAATTAAAGCCCAAGCACTTAAAATTGTCCATAACACTAACGGAGCATACATTCGGACATTCAGGGAGTGGAATAAAAAGAAAGGATTAGTCGCTAATAAAGCTGCAAATAATAAACCGCCTCGATATCCGAACAAAGTTCGTCCGAAACCATAACCACAACCAATACTGAATAGACTCAGTAATGTGTTAAGACTGCGTTGGGCAATTTCGCTATTGCCAAATAACCGTAACCAAAAATGCTGACTGATATAAAATAAAAAGGGATGAGGTTCTGCAACAATTCCTTTGAGCAGACTGACTAGAGTTCTTAAAATATCACTAAAACTAGACTCCGGTGGTAAATTCAGGAGTAGAGTATAATTAGCTAAAACAACAGGGACATCCTTGGGAGTAACATAAGCAGTTTTCTGTCCGGTCGATAAGAGGAGGGATAATACTTCGTCGTACCAAAACTCACGGGTTCCTAAGTTGAGAACTCTAATAAAAATGCTAATGATAATTGCTGCAATTAGTAAGGTTTCGAGGGATAAAGATTTGGGAAAAAAACCTAATTTATTACCTTCTTTCATAAAAAGTTAACCAAGGATAGCCCGTTTTACTATGAAAATTTCAATCGTGGTTGGTGATTTATCCAGTAGTGGAGCCGGAAGGTGGGGAGGAGCCGTTCGCCCCTTTTTACTAGCTCAAGCGCTGAAAAAAATCAACTGTGAAATCGAAATTGTCGGCTTCACTCAAGCAACAGATGAAACGTTAACCCTGAGCGAGGATATTCCAATTGTTTCTATCATCAAAGAAACTTATTATCCTCAATTTTTTAAATCTGCTCAACAACTGTTACAGCAGATTACCGGGGACATCATCTATGCTTATAAACTCAAACCCACCAGCTTTGGTTTATCTTTATTCAAAAGATGGCAAACCCATCGTCCTGTGATTTTAGATATTGATGATTGGGAATTAAGCTGGCATGGGGGAGAACAATACCAATATAAACCTTCCCTCAAACAACTGGGAAGAGATCTGCTTAAACCTGATGGCTCTTTAAGACAACCCGATTATCCCCTTTATTTAAAATGGATTGAACGGTTGGTTTCTCAAGCCGATTGTATCACCCTTCATACCGAATTTTTAAAGCAACGCTTTGGCGGCATTTATTTACCCAATGGAAAAGACACCACCTTATTTGATCCCCAGCGTTATGATCCAGAAGCCAGTCGCCTCCAGTATGGATTGAAGGACTACCGAATTTTAATGTTTCCGGGAGCGCCTAGACCCTATAAAGGATTAGAAGATGTTCTGATTGCCTTGGAACAACTCAATCAAAAAGATATTAAATTGGTGATTGTGGGAGGAAGCCCTTATGATGAGTATGACGAACAATTAATGCAACGATGGGGACAATGGATCATTAAGTTACCAAAAACTCCAGCTATAATGATGCCTGAAGTGGTTGCCGCTGCCCATGTTGTTGTGGTTCCTCAACGAGATGTTCCCGCAGCGCAAGCTCAATTTCCATTAAAGCTAACCGATGGAATGGCCATGGCAAAACCGATTCTAGCAACCCAAGTTGGAGATATTCCTGAAATTTTGGGGGAAACTGGATATTTAGTCAAGTCAGGTTCACCTGAACAAATTGCTCAAACCCTTGGGAGGATTTTTGATCATTTTGAAGAAGCCCAAGCGAGAGGTTGGAAAGCTCGGCAGCGATGTCTTGAGAACTACAGTATCGATGCAATGGCTGTTATTTTACAGGAGGTTATTGATAAACTGCATTAGAATTTGAGTTTGAAGCTAGGTGCGGTACAGTGCCATCAATTTCCTAGCTAGGATGGGATTAATTATAAAACTTTAGTATGCTTAATAAAAACTATTTAGTTCAATATGCACGACAATATCCGACTAGGATTATCTTGACAATCTTATTAGGATTTTCTGGAGCTATTTTTAGTGGCGTTAGTACCACCTTAATTGTTCCGGTTGTCTTAAATCTCCTCGGTCAACAAATGGAAATGAAAGGTGCTCCGCCTTTAATACAAAAGATCCTGGCTCCTTTTGGTGATGTTCCAGAACCTTATCGCTTGGGATTAATGGCCGGGGCAATTTTAGTGGCGTTAATTTTAAAAAATTTAACCACCTATTGGAGTAGCTTAGTTTCTAGTTCCCTCGGTCGTGCCTTAACTTGTGATATGCGCGAAGCGGGATTAAAGTTACTGTTAGATGTGGATTTAGATTTCTATGCAAAAACAAAAGTCGGAGATTTAATTAACCAATTAGGGGGAGAAATTGCCCGAGCTTCCAGTGCGATTGGGATTTATATTGGGATGTTTACCACATCGATCACGATTTTTGTTTTTGTACTCATTCTTCTCTCGATTTCTTGGCAACTCACCTTAGCAACAGGTTTATTGCTATTTATTGTCACTATTTTAAATCAATATATTATTCATAACTCCAAACAATCAGGAAATTTGCTATCAAAAGTATCGCGAAATTATTCAATTAAGCAGATGGAAGTTCTGAATGGAATTCGCTTAGTGAAAGCCACTGCTAATGAAAACCCAGAATATAAACAGCTTAAAAAGTTAATTCGGGAACGAGAAAAAGCCGATTATAAAGCACAAATGGCGTCAGCAGCGATTGCCCCCATCAATGAAGTGGTGAATATGCTGGTTTTGTTAGTGCTAATTGTGATTGGGAAATTCTTTTTATCCCAAGATCAAATTACAGCCTTATCCACAATTTTACTCACCTATTTGTTTATCCTATTTCGTACCTTACCTCTGATTTCTCAACTCAATAATGCTCGGAGTAACTTAGCTCAACGGGTGGCAGCAATTAACATTATTGGCGAGTTTTTAAGACGGGATAATAAACCGATTATGAAATTCGGTTCCATTTCCTTTACAGGACTTCAAGAAGGGATTCATTTTAATAATATTTCTTTTACCTATCCCGGTCATGACAAAATCGCGCTTCAGAATATTGACCTGTATATTCCGCGTGGTACAACTTTAGCTTTAGTTGGGGGTTCTGGTGCGGGAAAATCCACCTTGGCAGATCTTCTTCCCCGATTTTATGATCCAACGGTCGGCTCTATAGTAATTGATGGTCAAGATTTACGAGATTTTGACTTACAAAGTCTAAGAAAATCAATGGGAATTGTCAGTCAAGATACCTTCCTATTTAATGCCTCCGTTCGAGATAATATCGCCTATGCTAAACCTGATGTTACCGATGAAGAAATTATTTTTGCGGCTCAACAAGCCAATGCAGAGGAATTTATTACTAAGTTACCCCAAGGGTTTCTGACCCCCATTGGCGATCGCGGGGTTTTACTTTCCGGTGGCCAACGTCAACGAATTTCTATCGCCAGAGCCATCTTACAAAATCCCGATATCCTAATTTTAGATGAAGCTACCAGTGCCTTAGATACGGTTTCTGAACGTTTAGTTCAAGAAGCGATCGATAAACTCAGTCATGATCGGACAACGGTTGTCATTGCTCACCGTTTATCCACCATTCAAAAAGCGGATCAAATTGCTGTTTTAGATCAAGGGTGTTTGGCAGAGGTGGGAACCCATGATCAACTCCTGGCAAAAGGCGGAAAATATGCTCAACTTTATACCATGCAATTTGCTGATGAAGCCACTCGCGATCGCGCCATTATTCGCAGTTCCTATGAGGTACGCAGCCGCCTGAACCCCATGATTGGTTTCCTACAATTACTCGCTGATGAGTTAGTGGATGATCCAGAAGAACGGCAGGAACTTCTGAATGAATCCTACCGTTCAGCAACGTTTATTCTAGATAGCCTAGAATTTATTGAACAAAGTGTAAAAATTCGCTTGAATAATAGAATCTAAAGCTACCCTAAAACTGAGAGGTATTCATCTTATGTCACCCCCAAAACATTATATTTTTTACACTAGAAATGTTCTGCCACAAACCAATGTTGCCAGCTTGGTACAAGTTGTTAATTCTGCTAATGCCGCTGCGAATTTAGGCTACTCAACGGTATTAACTTACCTTCACAAAGCAATGACTCCATTTAATCCCCAGGAATTGCTGCATCCTTTCTTACCCCAAACCCCAGAAGCCGAACTTGTTCAAGCTTATAATATTCAAAACAAATTAAAAGTGGCTCCTCTACCTCGACCTTGGCCTGTTGATCGCAGTTGGGGCGGAAAATGGACGCACTCGAATACGATTGTTTCCAAATATTATTTTCCTACTTTTATCAAGCCTGCTGCCCAAATTGTTCATACTCGCCATTGGGGATTTGCCAAATTAGCGATTCGTTCCGGCGTTCCCGCCATTTTTGAACAGCATCATCATGAAAAATGGAAATTTGAACCCGAAATCGTCAATAGTCCTTTGTTACCCATTACTGTTACCGTAGCTGATACTGTTAGAGACAGCATGATTCAGAATGGAATGCCTCCCGAAAAAGTTATTACTCTTCATAACGGTTGTAATGATTTTTTTCTATTTCGGCAACCGCAAGAGGCTCAACAATGGCGAAACAAACTTCTTAAAAATCAACGCCAGTATTTAGTGGTTTATTCAGGAGGATTATATTCATTTAAAGGGATTGATTTATTGATTGATGTGGCTAAAACCTTACCCCACATTCAGTTTGTATTTGCAGGAGGTGATGTATCCCACGTCAACGCTTATCAAACCCAAGCCCAAGAAAAACAAGTAGATAACGTTGAATTTTTAGGGTTTCTTCCTCAAAATCAACTGGCGAGTTTATTACAAGCGGCTGATATCCTGGCTCATCCCCATCTGTTGACTCAAGCGGCTACGTTTACTTCTCCCCTAAAATATTTTGATTATCTAGCATCAGGAACCCCCATTGCATCTACAGAAATTCCACCTCTAATGGAGTTTAAGTCTGCTAATATCATATCGGGTTGGTGTGAACCGGATCAACCTCATCTATTTTCTCAATGTCTGGAGCAAGTTTTAGAACAATATCCGCGCAAACCACAGGGATATTCAGAAAATATAAAATTTGCTCGTCAGTTTTCCTGGGAAAATCGGATTGCTAAAATTTTATCACAGATTCCAGAACCGATGCGTCCCTCCGTTGCCGTATAAATCATTCAATTAGAATAAACCATGACTGAAAAAATTGTTGGCATGATTACCAGCTATCCCGGCTTAAACCAAAGTGATTGGCTTTGGCAACAAACACCTTATAGTTTTGGCACCTGGAGGAATATTAGCATTCAAGCCAATCATCCTCAGCCAGATTTTTTGTTACTTTATCAATTTGATTTTTGGAAACCCGTTAAAAAATTATCGTGGAAAGAACGCTTAAAACAAACCCTGAAACCTCAACCACCTCAACCTGATATTCGAGAAAAGTTTAGAGGCGTTCCTAAAGAGCGGATGATTTATTTATTACGAGAACCTCCTTTAGAAGAAGTGGTGGAAACGAATAAAAGCAATTATGAAACAGCCAAACAGTATTGCGGTTACATTTCTGGCCCCGATGATTTAGCTCCCACTCCCGATTATATGCCTGCCATTTGGTATCATTCCAACTCGTTTCGCGAGTTAAATGAAATGAATCCACCTGAAAAAGTCAAAGCTTGTAGCTGGATTACATCGGGAATTAATCGCACCGCTAATCATCGGAAACGATTAGATTTTTTGAAAGCCTTACAAGCTCAAAATCGGGAAATTGATTTTTATGGTCGGGGATTACCTGCTTGGGTGAAAGCATCTGGAGAATTAAAAAATAAATGGTACGGAATGGCCCCTTATTATTACAACTTGGCAATTGAAAATTATGCTGATAATGATTGGTATGTGACGGAAAAACTGTGGGATTCTTTACTGGCTTGGTGTCTCCCCATTTATTATGGAGGGCCAGCAGCCGATCGCTTACTGCCTCCAGGGAGTTTCTTAAGATTATCCAATTTAGATGAAAAGGGATTATACTATATTCGAGATGTTATTAGTAGTCCTGACGCTTGGTTAGAAGCAAAATCGGCGATCGCAGAAGCTCGACAGATTGTTTTACACAAACTGAATTTATTGAATTGGTTATCCGAGTTTACAGAAGCGTTTAACCTCTAATTTATTCTATATTTAATGCTCGGCTAACATCATCTCAACAATTTATAAAAAGAAAAGGGAGGAATTAGTATGCAGGGAATTTGTACCCTTGGGAATGATGTAGTTTACGATCAAATCGTAGCACTACTCAACAGTATTGATGCAAATTCAGGCTCAGAAATCCCCGTTTGTGTGTTTCCCTTTGATGATCGGTTAGAACGATTAAGCGCGGAAATTGCACGACGTCCGAATGTCAGTTTATATAATAATCAAGAAATTATTAATCACTGGGATCAATTTATGGCTGGAGCCAGTCCCGCCAGTACCAATAAAAAATATAGGCTTTATGGAGCTCATCGTCGCTTTTGTGGCTTTAATGGCCCTTTTGAACGGTTTGTTTACATGGATGCTGATACTTTATTAATGAGTCCGCTTGATTTTATTTTTAATAAATTAGATGAATATGATTGTGTTGTTTATGATTTTCAGCATTTTGAACCGGAGAGAATTTATAATCTTAAATCTTCTAAATTAACCCAGGTTTTTCCGCAAGAGTTAATTGATTGTCAAATTTTTTGTTCTGGGTTTTATGCAACGAAAAGAGGATTATTTGAACAAGAAAAATGTAAATGGTTACTATCCAATTTGCAAGAGGGAGGAGAATTAGAAATTCTATATCCCAAAGGAGATCAACCTGTTTTGAATTATATGTTCATGCGTTCAGGAATCCCCATTTATAACTTTGCCTATTACTTACCGAACAGCATTAGAACGGGGAACAGCGTTACCTCTAGTCATTTTAAAGAAAAAGATCATATTCTTTATGATAAAGGCAATCCCTTAACGTACTTTCATTACATTGGAATTATGCCAAGTGTGATGGAAGCGGTCTGTAAAGGTAAAAACGTTGAATTTCCCTACCGAGATGTGTTTTTACATTATCGCTATTTACATGAACCCGAAAAACGCCCTGTCTTTACAACTCCAGGCGTTCCCTATAATGCAAGTTCCAAACCGAGTCTTGTTAAGCGCATTTTGAGAAAATTAAACTTAAGTCGTTAAGGATAAGTGATTAAAAATTCTCTTCCTAACTCCTAGTATCCATTAGAGGCATCTTTTTCTGGTTTCTTTTTATGAAATTGAGGGCATTTTTATGACTCGTGGGATTTATATTACGGCTAACGATAAATTTACAGATCAAGCGATCGCTTTACTGAATAGTATCCGCGCTTACGATAACGAAACCCCTGTTGTTTTGATTCCCTATGATAACAATTACCATCAAGTTGCTGAACGTTTACAACGAGATTATGGTGTACAAGTGTATGAAGATTTAGACTTTATTGAACGACTCTCCATCAAACTTCAACAAATTTTTGGAGAAAAATTCTTTGCCCGTCCTAATCAATTTCGCAAGCAAGCTTGCTGGTTTGGGCCGTTTGATGAATTCTTATATATTGATACCGATATTGTTGTTTTTGAAAAAATAATTGACAATCTTAATTATTTTTCAAACTATGATTTTCTCTGTTGTGATTATCAACACGCTGGCGGATTAACCAACGTTTTTACACCCGAAATTTACAATGTATTTAGCCCAGAAGAATTAAAAGATATGTTTAATGGAGGCTGGTGGGCTTCTAAGAAAAACCTAATTTCAGAACAGGATTTATATGAAACCTTTGCCGAATGTGCAGCCCACCCAGAATATTTTGATTTTTCTCAAAAAACGTCAGACCAACCTATCATTAATTATATGATTTTGAAGCGGGTTAAACGGCGATTTAATTTAGTCTTAGGAGAAAATAAAGGCCCCGGAAATTGGGCAGGAAGCAAACATTTTCAACAGGATGGCTATCGATTAATTGATACCAAAGTTAATCAACCTCTGCAATATCTTCATTGGGCTGGAATTCGGATTGAACCGGGATGTCCTTATTGGGATATTTGGGAACATTATCGCTATTTACACGAACCCAAACCTGATACTTTACCTCAATCTCAACCGAGTCAAAATCCTTTTCAAAAAACCATCCTAAAACTTAAAAATAAATTTCAATCATTCTTTTAAAAATCTCTGAATTTCATGCCAAATTTTCTCTAATACATTTTCTAAACTATGATCACTCTCCATTTCCACTAATTTTACCCAAGGACGTTGGGCTGAATAATTCCGACTGGCTTGAATTGAAATAACATCATCATGAATTCCATGTATTATTAAGGTCGGAATTTCGCACTGTAACTGTTGATCCGAATATTGAGATAAATCCTCAATAAATTGATAATGCAAGGGTAAATTTCGTTTTTCTGCATAATGATAAATGGATAAATCCCCTTGGTTTTTCCATTGCTTTAATTTTTCTGTTCCTAATTTCAGAACCCATTCTGATAAAAAATTAAAAGCAGGAGCGAGTAAAATTAATTGTTCAACCGATAAATTTTTTTCCGCTAACCAAGCTGCTGTTAATCCCCCAAAACTTGATCCGATCACCACACAGGGAGAAGCAGATGGAAAAAGTTCTGATTCAATCTGTTGGAGTTGTCGAGTTAAAGTTAAATGGGAAAAATCCCCTTGATTCAAATCAGGAATGTTTAAATTAATATCAACAGATACAAAGCGATCGCGCAAATATTGAGCTTTTGTGGAAAAAGGGCTAGATGCAAACCCATGTAAATAGATGTAAGTTGCCATCTTCATTCCATCCCTATCAGTGATTGGATTTCTGATTTTATCCCTTAGAAGTTTAGCCCCTTTTTCCAAATTTTAGCGATCGCGACGAGAATTTTGACGACGTTCTTGCATCAAATCCGCTAGTTGACTGCGTTGTTCTGGGGTTAAAACTTCTCGCATTTTCAACATCATATCAAACTGAAGTTGTCCCATTTGTTGTTTCAAAACCATTAGCTGATCATGCTTTTGACGGATTTGACTTTCTGAGGCATTTCCTGACATCAACTCATTTAATTCTTTTTGAATCTGACGCATTTGTTGTTGCTGTTGCTGCATTTTTCCCTGATATTCCTGGCGAATCCCTTGGAGTTGCTGCTGTTGTTCAGGGGTAGGATTCAGCGCATTCATAAGTTGGCCTGAACGCTGATTCATGGGGGGTTGATTTCCTTGGCCTTGCGCTAACGCTTCAGCCATCCCAGGAGTTGAACCGGCGAACAGAGTAGTCATTGACAACCCCAAGATTGTGCCTAGAGTAAGTGAAATCGGATGACGGAGGAACATAATAGTACCTGAAAAAAAGTTATATCTGATTGTAATCGGTTCTTCAATTAATGACTGATAGCTTGCTAAAAAGTTCTCAGGCTAGACCCCTCGACTACGCCGAAATCCATAATCTGAGTTAGCTAATCGTGAGTAAGTAAGCTTCGTGAAGCTGAAGATTAGGAATCGTTAGTCTTACCACTTGATTGCTGACTGCAACATTATCCTGTCGGAGTGTGACTAATTCTTTAATGACTTGTTCCCCAGAGTCAGGAATTCGTTGTACTCTCAGCGTTAAATTTCCACTGGAGTTCGCTAAATTCAATTGTTGTAAATTTTTCAGAACTAAGGTGACTCCAGCCGTCGGTGCAGAAAAGGCTTGTTCAAAATAACCAAACACAATTTGAGCTTTTTTTTCACTATTAGAACGACTCGCTAAGGCAACAATTTTAGGGTTATCTGCCTGACTCAGAACCCGTGAGTTAAAACCATCTGCATAGGCTTTATACACCCACCAAGCGGCTCTGGGTAAGGACTGATCGGGTGTTACCAAACCATCTAAACTATTATTAAAACAATTGTTTGTTCCACTGGTATTGTTGACTGGCTCCCAGCAAGCTTTTGCTGCTCCATCAGCCCGTCCCAATTCCGTATAGTAAAGATATCCTAAAATTTCCGCAGGTCGATATTGGGCTGTAGGGCCAATAATTTCATTGACATAAATTTTTTGGATTTTTAAACTTTGATATTGGGGATTTTGTTGTAAACTTCGACGAGCGTTATTGATTCGAGCCGCAATCGAGGTAATATCTTGATCATTAAGTTCATGCCACGATAAAAAATTGACTTCTAAATTATTAGCTTTGCAATAATTTAAAAAAGCTGTGAGGAAATTTTGATCATATTTAGCGATACTAGGGCCACCAATCATCACATTGGGGCCTAATTCTTGACGTAATACTTGGTAAGCTCGTTTATAGGTTTGAAAAAATTGTTCTCTTGTACCTTTCCAAAAGGGATCTCTTAAGTCGGGTTCGTTCCAAACATCCCATAATATAACTTTATCTTTATGTTGTCGGGCAATTTGTCGAACGTGTTCTTCCCATTTCGCATAATTATCATAGGGCCATCCTCTCGGTGCGCCATAGCCCCAGGTATCACTTAAAATTAATTGAAATTGAGCCCCCAAGGCAATGACTCGCGGATACAAATCGAGTTGTGATGTCCTCCACAATTTAGGTTGTAAGGGCTTAATCATATTATCTGGCGGTTGAGTGGCATTTTTTCCATATAAAAAGCCACTGGCGGAACTAATTCCGGTTCTTGGGGCTGCAAAATCAATCGTAATATTATTTTGTTGTTGTCCTAAAACCTGAAACTGTCCTATTCCTAAAACACTGAACAATGCCAATAGACCAATAAAAACCGGGATAATTTTTTTGAGTTTGAATTGAGGTTTTCTGATCCTGAGATGCAATGAATTTAATCGGTTTAATGGCATGATAAACTATGACTTAAAAACTCTTAACTGATCACTGATAACTGATGATGCGGATACTTGATAACTGATTAAGCTGATTCCGGTTTAGGTAAAGAAGAAGGATGTAATAATAACTCCGCGGTTGATCGTTTTTCTACCATTTCCCGTGTAACTCGACAGCGTTTTAAATCTTTACGCGAGGGAATTTCATACATCACATCTAACATTAATTCTTCAACAATTCCCCGTAACGCTCTCGCGCCTGTTTTGCGACGATAGGCTTCCTGAGCGATCGCTCTTAAGGCATCTTCATCAAATTCTAACTGCACATTATCCATCCGCAGTAATTTTTGATATTGTTTGACTAATGCACTGCGAGGTTCCGTTAAAATAGCCACCAACGCATCTTCATCTAAGGGTTCTAAGACAGCTACCATCGGTATCCGACCAATCAATTCAGGAATTAACCCAAATTTGACTAAATCATCCGGTTCCATGCGTTTGAGGGCATCAACAGTGCGTTTGTCTTTCCCTTGCCCTTCTCCGGGCTGGACAAACCCCATTGACTTTTTACCCGTTCTCTGATCCACCAGTTTATCTAACCCCACAAAGGCGCCACCACAGATAAACAGGATATTACTGGTATCAATTTGAATACAATCTTGATAAGGATGTTTGCGTCCACCTTGGGGGGGGACATTGGCAATGGTTCCCTCTAACATTTTTAACAGGGCTTGTTGTACCCCTTCCCCGGATACATCCCGTGTTATCGAGGGATTTTCACTCTTCCGGGCGATTTTATCAATTTCATCAATATAAACAATTCCCCGTTGCGCTTCTTCCACATCAAAATCGGCAACCTGTAACAACCGCAACAGAATATTTTCTACATCTTCCCCCACATAGCCCGCTTCCGTTAACGTTGTCGCATCAGCAACCGCAAACGGTACATCAAGCATTTTGGCCAAGGTTTCCGCCAATAGGGTTTTCCCACATCCGGTGGGGCCAATTAAGAGAATATTTGATTTTTGTAACTCCACATTATCTTCGGTTGGTCGTCCGGCGGCTTTCGTTTGCACAAATCCCAAACGTTTATAGTGGTTATAAACAGCAACCGAGAGAACTTTTTTTGCCTCATCTTGACCAATAACGTGTGAGTCCAGATAGGATTTAATTTCTCTCGGTTTAGGAATTTGATTTAAGGCCACTCGTCCCGTCCGTTGCCGTCTTTGGGGAGGTGGGGCCGATTGGGGGCGAGCCGAAGGAGAGGGTGCTGCTGCCGAACTACTGTCAAATAACTCCTCATCTAAAATTTCATTACATAGCTCCACACATTCATCGCAGATATAGACACCTGGCCCTGCAATTAACTTGCGAACTTGCTCCTGGGATTTGCCACAGAAAGAACATTTTAGATGGGAGTCGTACTTAGACATAGTTGCCTCATCTTAGGTTGCGGGAACAGACTCTCCGGGAATCGGAAGACTTTGGGTGCTGGAGATCACCTTATCTATTAGACCATATTCTTTCGCATCTTCAGCAGACATATAGAAGTCCCGTTCGGTATCTTCCTGAATGCGTTCAATGGGTTGACCTGTATGTTCAGCCAGTAACTCATTGAGAATACGCTTATGATACAGAATTTCTTTGGCTTGAATTTCAATGTCTACTGCTTGCCCTTGTGCTCCCCCTAAAGGTTGGTGAATCATAATTCGAGAACTGGGCAGAGACATCCGTTTACCAGGGGTTCCTGCTGCTAACAGAAAAGCCCCCATACTTGCCGCGAGTCCATAACAGATGGTGACAATATCCGGGCGGATTTGCTGCATGGTATCAAAAATCGCCATCCCTGCGGTGACAGAACCCCCCGGAGAGTTAATGTAAATTTGGATATCTTTTTCTGGGTCTTCGGCTTCCAAGAACAACATCTGGGCCGTGAGGGCATTCGCCACATCATCATCAATGGGTGTTCCCAGAAAAATAATCCGTTCTCTCAACAGACGGGAATAAAGGTCAAAAGCCCGTTCCCCCATGCCAGACTGTTCAATCACAATCGGGACAATATTACTCGGAGACTGGGTTTCCAAATGGGTATCGCTTATGACCCCGTGATGGGAATAGTTATGAATGCGGTATTGGGAAGACTCAGAAAATATCATTGCTTTTTTCTAAACCTTAATTGTTTTCGGGGATCAAAAGAATACTCGTTTTGATCTATTATGCCTTAACTTGAGGTCTGTGGAACAGGCATCTTGCCTGTTAAGTAGGGTGTCAGGTGTCAGTAGAGGGCTGGGAAACCCAGCCCCTACTCCCCCTGTTCAATACTATTCTTCCTCTTTAGTGTCGAGTTCTTCGTCCTCTTCTTCCTCTTCGTCTTCGAGTTCCTCTTCGTCTTCTAAAGGTGTTAACGTTCCTTCAGGAACTAACTCAATGGTGGCGTGTTCTTCCAGCAAAGTGTAGGTTTTGTTCTGAAGTAAATCTTCAGTGACAAAGGCGCGTAACCGTTTGGGGTCAACATCTTGACCTTCTAGTTCTTTGAGAACCTTAGCTTCTTCGGCTTGAATTTCTTCATCCGTAACGGTTAAAGATTCCTGTTCAGCAATAGCTTTTAAAGCTAAGGAACGCTTCAACGCATCAATTGCTTCTGGACGAGCTTGTTCTCGTAAACGAGGCACCATTTCACCAGTGAATAACCGTTTCACATCCAACCCCATATTGCTCAACTGCATCACCTGTTGAGTAATCAGTCGGTCAACTTCTTGACGAATCAGGGTTTCGGGTAAATCAACTTCCAGGGTTTCCACCAACGCATCGACTAACGCTTTGCGTTTATTGGCTTTGGTTTTCTCATCTTTTTCCCCTTGAAATCGTTTTTCTAAAGATTCTCGCAGTTCCGCTAAAGTCGAAAATTCGCTGACTTCTTCAGCAAACTCATCATCTAATTCGGGCAGTTCTCTTTCTTTGAGTTCATTCAACGTAATGGTAAAGGTCGCATCCTTTCCAGCAACGTCTTCATCCCCATATTCATCAGGAAATCTCAGATTTAAGGTTTTGGTTTCTCCAGGGTTCATGCCAAAAATCCCCTCGACAAAACCCGGTATAAACCGCCCTTCCTGTAATTCCACCTGAAAATTATCGCCTTTAGCGCCCGGAATTTCTTTGGGTTCCGCTTCTTCAGACTCTTGGGCAAAGTACCCTTGAAAATCGACAAACGCCACATCTCCCTCTTGGGCAGGTCTACCTTCAACCGGAATTAACGTTGCTCTTTTTTCCTGTTCCCGTTTTAAGACCTGTTCCACCTGTTCGGGGTCATACTTAGCTTCTTCTGCTTGCACGCTTAAGCCTTTGTATTGACCCAGTTTGACTTCGGGTTCGACATCCACAGCTACTTGAATGGTCAGGGTTTTTCCGGGTTCAAATTGCTGGAGCAGGTCATCAATCTCGCCCCGGGGTTCAAAGCTGCCAATCGCTTGAATGTTCTCTTGTTCAACAGCTTTAGGTAAATACTGGTTCATTAAATCATCCAAGGCGGCAGCCTTAATGCGTTCCTGGCCCAAGCGCTGGATGAGAATGTGGCGAGGCACTTTGCCTTTGCGGAACCCAGGAATATTCACCGAACGGCTCATACGCTGAACCACTTGTTCATAGGCGTTTTTAGACATTTCCGGTGTAATCTCAATGTCCAATCCAATTTGACTTGCGGGAAGTTTTTCCTGGGTTACTTTCATCAGAAACATGGGTAGAAACCCCGTCCTTCTAGGACGGCTTTACATTTCCCCTTTCGGGGTAGAGGGGTATGGTTGCCCCTCGGTGGAGATCTGGTTGTCTCCTAACACCTATTTCTAGGGTCAACTATCACTGAAGGTGAGGCACGTTGGCGCGTAGCCTGCGCTCCGCGTGTAGCCCCGTCGCTTCAGCGCAGGGTGCTGACAATCGTGATATTCTGAATTAAATACCCCCACACATTTCACTCGCGGGGGAACTATAATCTGGGGTTAGCAAGTTAAGATTGCTAGAAATCCAGTTGTGTACTTAAAGAGTGATCGTAACTGATTATGCGCCCTTGTGTACCCGTTCGTTAGATTCTGTTCCGTTTTGGGAAGAATGAGAACGGCTAAACTACAATGAAGAAGGGAGGTTAAGCCTCCCCATAAATGAATCGATACCCTAAACATTTTGTTGGCTATAAAAATTTCAATTTATTAAAATTGCGAGTTTTTGATTACGGAGGTTAAAATTTTGTCAAATTCATATCGAGTTGCCATTTTAGGGGCGACGGGTGCTGTGGGGACGGAGTTAATGGAACTCCTGGAAAGTCGGAATTTTCCAGTAGCCGAGTTAAAATTATTAGCTTCGCCTCGTTCAGCAGGAACCTCATTACCTTTTAAAGGGGAAACTTTACCCGTTGAAGTTGTATCGGAGGAGTCGTTTCACAATGTTGATATTGTGTTAGCCTCCGCCGGAGGATCTACTTCTAAGCTATGGGCCTCAAAGATAGTGGCAGCCGGAGCGGTGATGGTCGATAACTCCAGTGCCTTCCGCATGAACCCAGATGTGCCCTTAATTGTCCCTGAAGTCAACCCAGAGGCGATTAACAACCACAAAGGGATTATTGCTAACCCCAACTGCACGACGATTTTAATGACGGTAGCGATTTGGCCGTTATATCAGGCACAACCGATTCGTCGGATGGTGATTTCCACCTATCAATCTGCCAGTGGGGCCGGGGCCAGAGCTATGGAGGAAGTGAAGCAACAAGCGTCCGCTATTTTAGCCGGAGAAACACCGAAAACGGAAATTTTTCCCTATCCGTTAGCATTTAATCTCTTCCCCCACAACACCCCCATTAATGAGTTAGGGTATTGTGAAGAGGAAATGAAAATGATCAACGAAACCCGGAAAATTTTTGGGGTGAATGATCTGAGGATTTCGGCAACTTGTGTGCGGGTTCCCGTATTACGCGCCCATTCCGAAGCGGTTAACTTAGAATTTGAGCAGCCCTTCAGTGTGGAAAAAGCACGGGATATTCTCAGCACAGCGCCGGGAGTGCAACTGGTGGAAGACTGGACGGCAAACTATTTCCCTATGCCCATTGATGCCAGTGGCCGTGATCCGGTATTAGTGGGTCGCATTCGTCAGGATTTGTCTCATCCCTGTGGTTTAGAATTGTGGCTTTGTGGCGACCAAATCCGCAAGGGTGCAGCGTTAAACGCCGTGCAAATTGCTGAATTATTAGTGGAAAAACAACTCCCGTGGAACAGGCATCTTGCCTGTTAAGTAGGCATCTTGCCTGTTAAGTAGGCATCTTGCCTGTTAATTAGGGTGTCAGGAAGAGGATAAGGGTACAGGGGGAGTAGGGGGTGAACCGGGAGCGATCCCGAAGCACGGCAGGAGGAGGAGATAGGGTCAGGACAGACACTTCTTCGGGTGAAACCTAGAACCTGAAACCTGAGACCTGAGAGAGATGACTCATGTAGGATACAAGATAACTGATAGAAGACAAATGGTAAGTTTTGGAAGAGTTATAACGGCAATGGTTACGCCGTTTCATGAAGACGGTAGTGTGAATTACACAGTGGCGGAACAGTTAGCCGCCCATCTAGTAGAGCAAGGAACGGATGCTGTTGTTGTGTGCGGAACAACGGGAGAATCTCCGACCTTGACTTGGGATGAAGAACACGAGTTGTTTCAAGTCGTGCAGAAGGCTGTGTTCGGAAAAGCCAAGGTGATCGCGGGAACGGGATCAAACTGCACCCAAGAGGCAATTCATGCGACTCAAAAGGCGGCTAAACTGGGATTAGATGGCAGTTTACAGGTTGTCCCCTATTACAATAAACCTCCCCAAGAGGGTTTGTATCGTCATTTCCAAGCGATCGCTCAATCGAGTCCCGATTTGCCGATAATGCTTTACAATATACCGGGACGCACTGGACAGAATCTCCTGCCGGAAACAGTGGCACGTTTAGCGGAGATTCCGAATATTGTGGCGATTAAGGAAGCGAGTGGCAATTTAGAACAAGTGAGCCAGGTGCGACGGTTGACACCTTCTGAATTTAAGATCTACTCTGGGGATGATTCGTTAACTTTACCGATGTTAGCCGTTGGCAGTTCGGGGGTGGTCAGTGTTGCTAGTCATTTGGTGGGAAGGCAACTCCAAGAAATGATACAAGCCTTTGAAGCAGGCCAAGTGCAAGTGGCAACCGAGATCCATATCCGGTTATTTGGGTTGTTTAAAGCCTTGTTTCTAACAGCAAACCCGATCCCCGTGAAAATAGCACTCAATTTGCAAGGCTGGAACGTGGGATCAACCCGTTTACCTTTGTATGATCCAAGCGTGGAAGTCACCAACACATTAAAGGACGTGCTGAGTCAGTTAAATCTTATCTGATAGTTTCGATCAGTTTGTAGCGATGGGTTCTGTAAGGAGGGTTTAACGATCTACGGCTGAAAAAACCAGATCAATCTGTAGAAACGTTTGATACATAGAGACGCGCCAAAAGCCTTACGGCATGGCTCCGCCCAGGCACGTCTGTACAGGGAACAGGGAACCCGAAGGAATAGAAAAACAGTCCCCTGATCCGACCGTAGGAGCAGCACAGAATTTTGGATTTCCGATTTTCTATTCTTGATCGCTCTGATTTTCAATTCCCTTTCGTCCCATAACCCCCCTACAAAAAATGAGCAGGATTTATAGAATGAATAACGATGATCAGCGATGTTTTGTCCCCATCCTAAACGGTCCTTAAATCCTGGCAAAGTTTTCTAGGTTTCTGACAACTAAATACTGAACAGAATTGACAGAATTTATCAAGTAATCACGAGGGATCCTGTAAATTCTGGAAATTCTTAAATTCAGCCCTTATTTCATTGGTAAACCATTAACAAAAAAAAGGAAAGAATCAGCATGATGAGAACCGGTAACACCCCAATTATTAGAAAAAGAACCTCTGCTATGACTTCAGAACCTTCCACTCCTGTGTTTAACTCCGGGGCTCTGAGAATTATTCCTTTAGGGGGATTACATGAAATTGGAAAAAACACCTGTGTGTTTGAATATGAAGATGAAATTGTGATTTTAGATGCCGGGTTAGCGTTTCCAACGGATGGAATGCACGGCGTTAATATTGTTTTACCGGATGTGACCTATCTACGGGAAAACCGGGAAAAAATTAAAGGCATGATTGTCACTCACGGCCATGAAGATCATATTGGTGGTATTCCCTTTCACCTCAAACAATTTGAAGTTCCGGTGATTTATGGCCCTCGATTAGCGATGGCATTGTTACAAGGAAAATTAGAAGAAGCCGGAGTTGCAGAACGCACAGAATTAAGATCCGTTCGTCCCCGTGAAATGGTGAGAATTGGAAAATATTTCTTGGTCGAATATATTCGGAATACCCACTCCATTGCTGATAGTTTTACTGTTGCGATTACGACCCCTGTTGGTGTGGTGATTCATACGGGAGATTTTAAAATTGATCATACTCCGGTAGATGGAGAATTTTTTGATTTCCAACGGTTAGCCGAATATGGAGAAAAAGGCGTTCACTGTTTATTAAGTGACTCCACAAACGCTGAAATCCCAGGCTTTACGCCTTCTGAAAGTTCCGTTTATCCCAATTTAGAACGAATTTTTGCCCAAGCTCAGGGTCGAATTTTAGTCACTACTTTTGCTTCTTCGGTTCACCGTCTGAATATCATTTTAAATATTGCCCAAAAGCAAGGTCGATTAGTGTCGGTGGTGGGTCGATCTATGTTAAACGTAATTGCTCACGCTCGGACGTTAGGCTATGTCAAATGTGAAGATCGGTTGTTTGTCCCTTTGAATTCAATTAATGGCATTCCCGATGATAAATTGCTGATTTTAACAACCGGATCTCAAGGGGAACCGTTATCTGCATTAACCCGAATTGCTGAAGGTGCCCACCGTCAAATTGGGATTAAAAAAGGCGATACCGTTGTCTTCTCAGCGAACCCAATTCCCGGTAATACGATTGCAGTCGTCAATACCATTGATAAATTGATGATGCAGGGGGCAAATGTGATTTATGGTCGGGAGAAAGGAATTCATGTTTCCGGTCATGGATGCCAAGAAGATCAGAAATTAATGTTAGCCTTAACTCGTCCGAAATTCTTTGTTCCGGTTCATGGAGAACACCGGATGTTAGTTCAACACCAAAAGACGGCTCAAAGTATGGGAATTCCCCCCGAAAATATGGTGTTAATTGATAACGGTTTTGTGGTAGAATTAACCAAAGAATCGATTCGGATTGCCGATAAAGTTCAAGCCGGAATTGAACCCGTAGACTCCTCTCGCTCTGGCGTTGTTAAAGATGAAACCATGAAAGAACGACGTCAATTAGCAGAAGAAGGAGTTGTTACTGTAGCGGCGGCGGTTGGAACTGATGGTAAGTTATTAGCAAGACCTGAAATTCATTTGAAAGGGGTCGTGAATAGTGTTGACCAAGGTTCTATTCAACAACAATTAAGCCAAACTATTGAGAATGTTTTAACGGAACGTTGGACAGAATTCGCCCGTACATTTGGTACGGAAACGAAGGAAATTGATTGGGAAGGGTTAAAGACTCAAATTGAACGTTCTATTCAGCGTGTTTTGCGTCGAGAAATTCCCAGTAACCCTTTGTTAGTGTTATTAGTACAAACCCCTGAAGGAGAACAAGAAACTTCAGCAAAAGTAACGGGTCGTCGTCGTCCTCGCAGTACCGCACGAGTCGCGTCTTAGACTTAGAAATTCTTCAGAAACTGGGTTTGTGACCTCTCCCCCTAACCCCCTCTCCTCCAAGGCGAGGGGAAATTTTTCTTAAATCCTAAGTAAATGTACTGATACCCCAGGACATTGTGATCAAAATCATGGAAATTGAGAGATTTATTTCACTGGGTTTTTCGGGTTAATCACTGATGATGGTATTCAGTTAATTCAGGAGAACCCAACTTATGCTACCGTTAAATCTAGTGTTAAATTTGGATAGGGATTTTACCACAGTTCAGGATATTACAACAGAAATTCATCATTATTTAAGAACTTCCGCCTCTATTATTGCTTCCTCATCTTATTTGCTCCAAGTCGCTTTGACCCAAGAAAAGAAAGTTGCTAAGTCCCCGGTAGAATATATCACACTGATTCAAGATGCAGCCCACTGTTTAGAAAACAATTGTTATCGGGTGATAGAAACAATTAATCAAACCAATTCTAATAGTTTGGCTCTTAACCGCATTCGGTTATATTTAGATAAAATGATCTGTTTTTGCCAAAAAATTTTACTAGATTTAGAGACGCTTTTAAATTCTAAGTATCTCGGTGAACTCAATTCTGTAAACGAAAAGTCGGAACTGATCAATTTAGTAGCGGGTTTAAATCAATGGGCGATGCAGATGACGGATGTGTTAAGTTCTCAGCGATTTAATGATTATGTTCAACAGTTTGCTCAAGGTTTGTTAATGCAGTCTAGCGACAATGGCTTTGGGGAGTATCAATCTGCATGATCATATTAATCCTCAATTTTTATAGTATAAAACAAGGACATGGTGTGAATCATGTCCTAAAAAATATCTATTAATATTAAACCCAATTAACCTCCCGCCACCGCCGGAACAATACTGACTTCATCTCCTGTTTTAAGTTCAGTGTTTGCCCCTTCTAAAAAGCGAATATCTTCACTATTGACATAAAAATTCAAAAATTTACGGGGTTTTCCCTCATCATCACAGAGACTTTTCTTAATCCCTGGACATTGGGTTTCTAAGGAATTAATTAATTCCGAAATATTAGAAGCTTCACACTCAATTACGGCTTCATTGTTGGTGAATTTTTGCAGGGGTGTGGGAATTAAAACTTTAACAGTCATAGGTTCAATCAAACTACAAATGAATGGTTTTAGGTCAGTAGAAACGTTTCCAAGAACGCCTCTACTGCTTGGATATTGTAGGCAAGTTTGGGTCTAACACCTTAAAGGCTAAACTAACACTTGTTGCCATTCCAGACGATCTAAAGTGCGAGCCCGTTCAATCGCCCGTTCAAAACTTTCTAATTTCGGTTCAATGGTTAAGGGTTCACCGACATCCCCTTGCACGGCTTCTTGGGTTTTTAAGCCATTGCCTGTAATATAAACAACGGTGGTTTCTTCAGGGTCAATTTTACCCGCTTCTACCAATTTTTTCAAGACGGCAATCGTGGTTCCCCCTGCGGTTTCGGTAAAAATTCCTTCCGTTTCCGCTAATAATTTAATCCCTTGAATGACTTCTTCATCGTTGACGCATTCAATATTTCCGTTGGTTTTGTTCGCTAATTCAACCGCATAAACTCCATCAGCAGGATTGCCAATGGCAATGGATTTAGCAATGGTATTGGGTTTAACCGGAGTAATAAAATCTCGTCCTTCTTTAAAAGCAGAAGCCACTGGAGAACAACCTTCTGCTTGTGCTCCACTGAAACGCACGGGTTTGTCATCCACTAAACCGACTTTGACGAATTCTTGAAAACCTTTATGAATTTTGGTAAACAGGGAACCGGAAGCAATAGGAGCGACAACATGGTCGGGTAATTTCCAGCCCAGTTGTTCAATCACTTCATAGCCAAGGGTTTTTGATCCTTCAGAATAGTAGGGACGCAGGTTAATATTCACAAAGCCCCAACCATGAGTATTCGCCACTTCTGAACACAGGCGATTAACTTGATCATAATTGCCTTTAACGGCCATTAAAATCGGATTGTAGATTAAGGTTCCTAAAATTTTACCCGCTTCTAAGTCTGCCGGGACAAACACACAACAGTCCAGACCCGCTCTTGCAGCAATGGCGGCGGTGGAGTTGGCTAAATTTCCGGTACTGGCGCAGGAAACGGTCGAAAAGCCTAATTCTCTAGCCCGACTCAGAGCAACGGACACCACCCGATCTTTAAAACTCAGGGTGGGCATATTCACAGCATCGTTTTTAATATAAAGATTTTTCAAACCCAGGCGACGGGCTAACCGTTCTGACTTAATCAGGGGGGTCATTCCGGTTCCAACATCAATCACATTCTCAGTAGCGACAGGAAGAAACTTGCGATAACGCCAAATGGAGTTAGGGCCAGCTTCAATGGTAGCGCGAGTCACGGTTTGGCGGAGCAGGTCATAGTTATATTGAACTTCTAGGGGGCCAAAACACACTTCACAAACGTGCTTGGCTTCGGGGGCGTATTCTTCGCCACACTCTTTACATTTGAGTTTGTCAAAAGTCGCCCCGGTTAAGTTTAAGTTGTTGGTGGTTGCCTGAGTCATGACCTGTCCTCCACTGAAAATCCGATACTGGAATGTTGAAAACAAAGTATCACAGTCTACAAATAGCCGTCAATCATACCCGACTATTTTTGTCGGGATTAAAATCGAGTTGAACAATTTCTGGTCAAGATTCACCGCTCCGTCTCCTGAATCCCTTCATTGATTTAGTGAGACTCCGGTGATTTCTGAACTCAGGGGGTATATAGTATACAACTACTGAGAGAACTCAATTAACCTAAAATCTAAAGATGTTAACCTAAAACACCATCTAAGAAATGTTGGCTGAGGAGTATCGGTAAAAAACAATTCTTGATATGATATCGCGTGTTATTGGTGTGGTGTGGTGTGATAAGGAGTGATCGATGCCGAGTTCTGTTGATTTCACTGGCAGGCCATTTCACTTCATCGGGATTGGTGGGATTGGAATGTCAGCCCTCGCCTACATCCTAGCGAAGCGAAAGCTACCCATTTATGGCTCCGATATTCAACGTAGCCATATTACTCAACGCTTACAAGCGTTAGGCGCTCAAATCTTTTGTCATCAAGATGCAAGCAACTTTGAGTACATTAAACAATCCCTAGATGAAGGGAATCCCAAACCCAGTTCCCCAAGGTCACGAGGAGTAGAGTTATCAGTCTGTGAAAATGGATTGAACTCCCGGTCTGCTTCCGTCATTCAAGCGGAAACTTTGAATTCTAATGGCCAGACCAAACGGTCGCTAGAATTACCCCAGGTGATTTGTTCTACTGCCATCCATGCGGGGAACTCCGAATATCAAGCGGCTTTAGAGTTAGGTTGTCCGATTTTCCATCGTTCCGATTTACTAGCCGCACTGATTCAAGATTACCAAAGTATTGCTGTGGCTGGAACCCATGGAAAAACCACCACCAGCAGTATGATTGCCTTCATGTTGCTCAACGCAGGTCTTGATCCCACAATTCTAGTTGGGGGAGAAGTGGATGCGTGGGAAGGGAATGCTCGTATGGGTCAGGGGCCTTATATGGTAGCTGAAGCCGATGAATCCGATGGTTCCCTGGTCAAAATTACGGCTCAAATCGGCGTAATTACCAATATTGAGTTAGACCATCCCGATCACTATGAAACCCTAGACCAAGTAATCAATACTTTTAAAGTTTTTGATACAAACTGTAAAACCCTAGTGGGTTGTATCGATTGTGCAATCGTACGGGATCAAATTCAACCCAGTATTACCTACAGCCTGAATCCTCACACAGAAGCTGATTACACCGCCAAAGCCATCCAATATAGACCCAATGGTATCTATGCTCAAATTGTGGAAAAAGGCAGTTTCTTGGGAGAGCTAGAGTTAAAATTGCTAGGGCAGCATAATCTCAGCAATGCCTTAGCTGCGATTGCGGTAGGACGCCAGTTAGGAATGGAGTTTTCCGTCATAGCCAAGGCATTAGCGGAATTTGAAGGAGCCAAACGTCGTTTTGAGTACCGAGGGTGTCATAACAACATCTTGTTTGTAGACGATTATGCCCATCATCCCAGCGAAATCCGCGTCACCCTCGCCGCTGCCCGGCTTCGGATGCAAGAAAGCACCTTAAACACTCAACCTCACCTTCAGCGTATTGTTGCGATTTTTCAACCCCATCGGTATAGTCGAACTCATGCCTTTCTGCAAGATTTTGCTCAGTGTTTTAGTGACGCTGATGTTGTTGTTCTCACCGAGATTTATAGTGCTGGGGAACCTAATCTTTGGGAAATTGACGGGCTCATCGTAGCAGACTTGATTGCCAATTACCATCCTCAAGTGTTATATCAACCGTCGATGGAAGCCCTGAAGATCGGTTTAGCACAACTATTGCAACCGGGTGATTTAGTTCTGTTTCTCGGTGCGGGCAACCTCAACAAAATTATTCCAGAAGTCATGGCATTTTATCAGACTTCCCCAAATACTGGTGGGATAGAGCCAGAGTGCCAACACGCCCTTTTGGATTGAGTTGATAGTCAATCGGTGATTTACATCCAAGTTCTAAGGTATTCATTTCGATATGGTCATGACACTTTCTTATGACTCTCCCGGTCAAACGAATTGCAAAGTTCCACGCTGCATAGTCTTACCGGAAACAGACTGTTTGATTCAATCTTTAGTTCCTTTAACCACCTTGACATCCTTTCGGGTTGGAGGGCCCGCCGAGTGGTATGTCGCACCTAAAGGGGTAGAACAACTCCAAGAAACCCTGAGTTGGGCCAATACTGAAGGATTGCCCATCACCCTACTCGGCGCCGGATCAAATTTACTGATTAGTGATCAAGGGTTGTCGGGATTAGTGATTGCAACTCGCCATTTACGTCATGCCCAGTTTGATGTAGAAGCTGGGTTACTCACGGCTGGGGCTGGCAGTTCCCTGCCTCGTTTGGCTTGGAAAGCGGCTCGTTTGGGATGGCGAGGGTTGGAGTGGGCTGTGGGTATCCCTGGAACCATCGGTGGTGCGGTGGTTATGAACGCAGGTGCTCATAAATCCTGTACCGCAGATATTTTAGTTAATACTCACGTTCTATCGAGGGCTGGAGACTTACAACTCCTCACCCCTAAAGATCTAGCCTATCGTTATCGAACCTCGATTTTACAAGGAGGTGATCGGTTTGTGACTCAAGCCACCTTCCAGTTAGAACCGGGTCATGATCCCCAGAAGGTTCTAGCGGATACAACGGCTCATTTTAATCACCGTCGCGATAATCAACCTTATCATCTACCGAGTTGTGGCAGTGTTTTTCGCAATCCTGGCCCGAAAGCGGCGGGTTGGCTGATTGAACAAACAGGTTTAAAAGGCTATACCATTGGCCAAGCTCAAGTTGCTGAACGCCACGCCAATTTTATTCTCAATTGTGGGGGAGCAACGGCGAACGATATCTTTTCGTTAATTCGTCATATTCAAGAACAAGTTGAACGGCAGTGGTCGTTTTTATTAGAACCGGAGGTTAAAATTATGGGTGAATTTCAAGTTTGTTAATCTTTATGTTTGATCCGGTTGGGGGTAATTTCTTCCCCCAGGATGCAGTTAATCAGCCCCAAAAAATGCTACTATAGCTTACCTGTCTGCGGTTCACTTTAATCAATATTCAAGGCGTTCTCGGCGCTACAGGAACAAACTATGACACAAGATAAAGGATTTGGTTTTGGTCTAGGCAAAATGAAAGAACTCGCTGATGCCTTCAAAAAGGCGCAGCAGGTTCAAGAGGGAGCGAAAAAGCTTCAAGAAGAGCTTGATGAGTTGGAAATTCTTGGGGAAGCTGGAGGAGGCTTGGTCAAGGTTTACTTAAGTGGAAACCAAGAACCCCGTCGGGTCGAAATTTCACCGGATGTCTTAGGAGAAGGTGCTGATGTCCTTTCTGATCTGGTTCTCGTTGCCATGCAAGAAGCCTATGTAAACTCTACGAAGACGATGCGGGAACGGATGGAAGAACTGACAGGAGGTTTGAATTTACCTGGATTAGGTTAAAGTCTCAAGGACAAGGGAGAAAGAATCGAGGGGGAGAAGACGCGGAGAACAGTTAAAAACCTGCCTTTTGACTAAGCTACAAATCTCACAGGTGGCTTCTCTACGGCTTCTAACTCCTCATTTTTTAACTTTATTTTTAACTTTATTTTTAACTTATGCCTTACAAACTCCTCTTTGTTTGCCTGGGTAATATTTGCCGTTCTCCGTCGGCTGAGAATATTATGAATCATTTAATTGATCAGGCAAATTTGAGCGATCGCATTATTTGTGATTCCGCCGGAACCTCAAGTTATCATATTGGCAATCCCCCAGATCGACGCATGACCCAAGCGGCAAACCAACGGGGAATTAAAATGACCGGAAAAGCGCGTCAATTTAAACGAGATGATTTTGAACACTTTGATTTAATCTTAGCAATGGATCAAGACAATTATCAAAATATTCTCTATCTTGATCCATCAGGGAAATATCGCCATAAAGTTAAATTAATGTGTGAGTTTTGTCGTCATCACACCCTAAAAGAGGTTCCAGATCCCTATTATGGGGGAGCAGAAGGATTTAATCAGGTGATTGATTTATTATTAGATTCTTGTGCTGGATTGTTAGAATTTGTGATTCAAGAGCAAGGATTAAAAGATTTCACCGCCTAGGTTTGCTGCCTCAGTCTTTGTCCTAACTATTCTGACAAATACTGATAGAAAGGCGGTAAAAAATTCTTCTACTGAATATAAATTCGTTCTGCCGTCTCTTGGTCTAAGGTCGCACGAGTTCTACCAATTTTAATAATATAGGAAGGGAACTTCTGCTCTAATTGAATATTAATTCCGGGCATAATTCCCAAGGCCATTAACTTTCTCATTAAGGCTTCATCCTCTGTTTTTAAGCAAGAAATGATTCCTGTTTTTCCCGTTTTAACCGATGATAATGCCATCATTTAAAAACTTACTCCTAAAATATTTAACGCTAAGTTAGTGCAGTACCCAACAAGAAATGCAAAGGGAAAGATGAAGGAAGTCATTAATATTGTTGTTAGGGTTCCTCGTTCTTTCAACATCATTTGTAATTGAGCAATACAAGGTAAAAACAACGTCAACACAATGGCGGCAATAAACAGTTGATTTCCATTAAAAATCCCCTGTTGCTGCATATCAAATAATCCCGCCGCCCCATAATCTCGTCTGAAAAAGCCATATAAGAAAATTGGTGCTGCTTCCGAGGGAAGTCCTAAACTTAAGCTAATCGGTTCTAACCCGCGAACTAAGATATCAAATAACCCCGTTAATCGTCCCAACCAGATTAACACGGATGCAAAAATAAATAAAGGTAAAATTTCATAAAAATACCACTTCATTCGCACCCAAGTTTTGATCACAATATTTCTAAATTTAGGAATTCTTAACGGCGGAATTTCCATATAAAATCCCGCCGGTTTTCCAGGGAGGAGTTTTGAAGTTAAAAACCCCATCACCAAGAAAATAACCGTTAAAAATACAGCCCAAGCGATTAATGCCATTGGTTTTTGGGATAATAATCCCACAATTACGCCCCATTGTGCCGCACAGGGAATCGCTAAGGACAGTAAAAAAGTCGCAATTAATCGTTCTCGATTAGTTTCTAAGGTGCGCGTTACCATCGTTGCCATCGTATCACACCCAAACCCTAAAACAATTGGAATTACAGACCGTCCTGATAATCCAATGGATTTGAATACCCGGTCTAACATCAGAGATAATCGGGGTAAATAACCGCTATCTTCTAACAGGGAAAACATTAAAAAGAACGTAGCAACAACGGGTAAAACGATTGCGGTCGCATAGCGAATTCCCAAGGTAATAATCCCATAGTCATTTCCGATTAAATCCTGTATCGGTTCCCAAGGAAAAATTAAGGCTGTTATCTGATTAACAACGGGATTAATCTGTTGTTCAAAGAAGGTTTCAATCAGATCAACTAAGGTTCCCGCCCCAAATTCTCCAACAAATTTATAAACTCCATAATACAAAATAATCAATAAAATTGGAAATCCAGTAATCGGATTAACGGTAATTTGATGGAGTTTTTCAGTGAATAGAGTTTTTTCCTGGGAAGGTTCAGAAACAACGTCTTTTTCTAGGTTCCAGGCTTGTTCTTGGCGAGTGTGGGCGATGGCGGTAGAAACAGGTTCTTTTAATTGATTTTGGGTTGTTGTCAGAATTATTTCTACCTCTTGATATCGTTGTTGATCCTGTTGAAGCAATTGCCAAAGGTTGGGATCTTTTTGCAGCAGTAATAACGCTAAACTTCGCCGAGAAATGGCATAATTATCAACCCAATTGGGGAGAGAATCTTCAGAAAATAGAGACTCGATTTGCGTGATAGCGCTCTCGATGGGTTGCGGATAAATCACGGGACTCAACATGGTCTACAATCCTTTGTTTTAACTGGCGTAATCCTTGGTTTAAAGCGGCGGCCATTGTGACAATGGGGATACCTAATTTTCTTTCTAAATCTTCAGTTTCAATCCCTAACCCTAATTGTTTGGCTTCATCCATCATATTGATAGCGAGTAACACAGGTAAACCGGTTTCCATCAGTTGAAAGGTTAGGGGTAACATTCGACTTAAATTTTTAGCATCCACAACATGAACGACTAAATCAAACCATTCGTTCATTAATAAATCTCTGGATACTTTTTCTTCTTCAGTAATTGGAATTAAAGAATACATTCCAGGGGTATCCACAACGGTAATCGGGGTATTACCCAATTTAATTTCTCCCCGTGAGACTTCTACCGTTGTCCCTGGATAGTTAGAAACGGTAACATAAGTCCCCGTTAAGCCGTTAAAGACAACGCTTTTACCGACATTTGGCATTCCAACTAAGGCAATTTTGGGGATTTTGTGGGGTTCTGTCAATTTTTCCGGTTGTTTCTTGAGATATTTTCTCAAGAATTTAGGCAAAAACTGGGGAGAGTGACTTGAACAGTGGGCGGAACATTTGTGACATTCCATAATATTGAGTTCCAAATGAATAAATATTTAGCTTACACCCGATTTCGTTGATTTCGCTTATTTTGCTTTCGGCATTGAAGCTCAACAGTGGGAGCGTCCTCCCTCGCAAGCGAAGAGAGATCTTGCTGCGTGTATAAGTTCTATAGGTGAATTATAGAACCAATCTCGAACAAAACGAGTGAAGAACTGTAAATATTTTTAAGAATCCTAGAGAATTGTTATAATAATTCCCGAAAATTGTGATTTTGTGATAGTGGAACAGGCATCTTGCCTGTCAACCTGTCAACCTGTCAACCTGTCAACCTGTCAACCTGTCAACCTCTGTAAACGCTAGGCAGTCTATCATTACTTATCACTATAAAATGTCAAGAAATCAAGTTGTGTTTTAGAGCAAACCGGATCAACTCAGCCCGATTATTACTATCGGTCTTTCTGAATAAACTACTAACATACTTTTCTACAGTTCTGGGACTAAGGTGTAAATGATCACCAATGGCAATATTAGACAGCCCTTCTGCTAATAAATCCAGCACTTGCTGTTCTCGTTGGGTTAGACTAATCTCCAAGGTTGGCTGTGACTTCACCGCTACAGGTTCTAAAGCCATATCGGGGACATCAATCACCGTATCGGCCAAACGGACTCGCCATTCAGACTCAATTAATTGCGATCGCTCTAATAAAGAACGAATCACCACCCCCAACTCTTCCAACTCAAAGGGTTTGGGTAAATAATTATCACATCCTAATTGATACCCTCGGATGCGTTCTTTCGTGCTGGTATGAGCGGTTAAAAAAATCACCGGAAGCAGACGAAAGACAGGACGAGCGCGGACTCGCTTGATTAGTTCATAGCCATCCATCTCAGGCATCGCAATATCTGTGACGATGAGGTGGGGCTGATATTGCTCCACCAGGCGCAGTGCCTCCTGACCATTCTCTGCGGCAATCACTGAATAACCGGAAATGTCCAGGTAATCACTAATCGAGAGACGAGTCCCTAAATCATCATCAACAACTAAGATTGTTAAGGGCATAGGGACGCTGAAGAGATGGGGGGACAGGGG
>NZ_JADEWU010000147.1:0-3807 GCF_015207485.1 Planktothrix mougeotii LEGE 06226 | reverse complement strand
CAGGGGGAGCGGGAGAGAAGGAAGATAAATTATTAATATGTGGCTACTGACCCATTATTAATATGTGTCTACTGAGCTATTGCCTATTGCCCATTCGTAATTCGTAATTCGTAATTCGTAATTCGTAATTCGTAATTCGTAATTGCCTATTCCCTCACTTTTTGAATTTTGGGTAATTTTAAACCTTGAACAGTTCCTTGAGGTTGCATTAAGGGAAGAAACGTCTCAACGTTTTCAGCACCAGCGTTTTGTAATGCTTTTAAAAGTTGGCTGGTTTCATCCATGAATTGTTCGACGTTAATCCCACTATAATCAGGATAATAATAGTTTAAGCGTCCCAGTCCTTCCCCCATTAAAATAACAGCCCCTTTCCAATTTTTTTGGCTTAAATGATAGAGTCCGACGGCAATTTGTAAAACGCCTTGATAAAATTTCTTTTCGGGTTCTGAGGCTTCCATCCATAAAGCTTCCAAGGTGTCATGACAAGTATAAAATTCTTGTTGGTTAAATTCTTCAACACCTTGCCAAAACGCCAGGGGAATTTCTTCTGTCATGGAATTTAATTTTTAACCTCGAATCAGAATAATAAAAATGATAAATTAACGATTAATTACCCTAATTTTTCACACCAAACCCGACACCAAAAGTCAATAATTATACCATCGTAGCGCGAACTTTTTCAATTTCTTCTAGGGAAATTGTTTGCTGATCTCCTGCAAAATCATTATCATCAGTTAGGAATAGCATACAATGACATTCTTTACGTTCTCGCATAGGAACACAGGGACAATTCCAGAACGTGCTTTTGACCTCAGCTTCTTTATCTTCATAATGACGACAAGGACAAAGAGGTGCGCCTAACTCATCTTTATGTTTTGCTAACCCTTCAATAACAACAGCAGTAACGGAGGGTTCAGCACAAAAATAAGTTCCCGTGCGTCTAGCATACTGTTCCGAAAACTGCTTCATTGCGATTAAGCTTTTTTGGCTCGATAATTTATCGTTTGTTTCTGGGGTCATGGATCAGCGTGTAATTTTATAACAATATTATTTTTAATTTTACCGCAATAGATGTCAATCAGGCAAACTAGGAGTCTCTGTGGAACAGGCATCTTGCCTGTTCAGAAAATGGACATTGAATTAAAATTGAGAATTATTACCTAAAGATTGGATAATTTTAAGGAAGATTGAAGTTGAGATTGTAGGGAAATATCAGGACGAATTTCTAAACCCAAATCAGGTAATTTTTGTATTTTATCATTAGTTTGGCTGGTTAATCGAGAATCAGAAGGCCAAAGTAACCATCGACTTCCTAACGGTAACGTTCTCAAGGATTCAGGATTTTGAGTTAACCAAATAATCGGGAAATTAGGAGGTTCTTTTCCGAATACCTCTTCTCCAGGATTCACATCTGCTAAGGTATGAAGAACGACGCGATTTCCGTAAACTAATCCGGTTTTTGCTGTCCATAACTGAACATTTAATTGACTGCGACAGGCATAAAAATATAAGGATGCGGCAGCAATTACAGCTTGTTCAAAATCATCAGGTTGCCAGAAAAAAGAACTATCTAATGCAATAATAATTTCCTGACCGCCATGAGAGGTTTCTAATTCTCGAACTCGTAATTCGCCATATCGCGCACTAGAACGCCAATGAATTAAACGAGTCGGATCACCATAACGATAAGGTCTTAAGGTGCGGGTTACACCTTCGGTTGCCATTTGAAACTGACGATGTTCATAAATATTGGGATTATACTCTTTTCCGATTTCATCGATTAACGGACAGGTGGTTAAGGGTAAAACTAACGGATAAACAATGGCACTTGCAGGAACTTTTCGTTCTCGACTACACCAAAATAATCCTAATGGTGTTGCGGTTCTTAATTTAACTCCAACCCAATGATAAATCCCCCGTTTTTGGGTGGGAATATAAGTTACCCATTGATCAGATTGATGGGCAGGTAAAAGCTCGATTACGGTTGCTGATTTTCCTAAACTCGGAGGTAATAAATCCTGAACTTGAATCAGAGTTTTAGCTTGATTGCTGGCATTTTTAATCGTTAATTCCAGGGTTAAATCGTCTCCCACACTAACGGGATTAATGATTTCTCGTTGAACTTGTAGGGAAATAAGAGAACGTTGGGGTAAAATTGCAGCAATGGCTAATACAGCAAAACTAATACCACTAATAACATAAAGCCATCCTGCCATGGTATTTGTAGCTGCACCAAAGAAAAAGATGGATAATCCTAGGAGTAATCCCCCTGCATAGGCTGGGGCGACCCAATGGGATTCTAACCAGTGTTGTAGGTGAAATCGATGGTTTTTCATGAATTCAAAGCATTGGGGATGGGAAAGATCGTAGCAGGTTTTTGTCTATCTTGATCTGACGGAAGGAAAAGGTCAAAAAATGTTTACAAAGACTACAGGTAAGAAATATATTGCCTATAATTCAATTAATCTTAAAATTGCGTTGAAGTCAGCTAAACAACCCTAAGCTTATGACGAACTCCGCCTCCCCCAAACCTCTGCCCAAAATGCCTCCACCCCCTTCTGCTGTTTCAGTGGAGTCTTCCTCGGTTTCTATAGCCTCGGCTTCCTCGATTAAACTGATGGTGAAAGATGCCTATAGCAAAAAAGTCTCAGATATTCATATTCGAGTCGGACATACCCCTCGATTTCGGATTCAAGGACAAATGGCAAGGGCAAAGGATCATGTTAAAGTCACGCCTGAACTATTTGAACAGTATTTAGATGAAATTCTCACTCCCCATCAACGCCAACAGTTTGCAGAAACAAAAGAATTAGACACAGCAATATTTTATCCAGGGTTAGTGCGATGTCGGGTCAATTGTTTTGATTCCCTGACTGGAGGGGCGATGGTTTTGCGTCTGATTCATTTGCAGATTCCCTCCATTGATGAGTTAGCATTACCACCGGTTCTCAAAAATATTATTAATTCTCCCCAAGGTTTAATTTTAGTTACAGGGCCAACGGGTTCGGGGAAATCTACCACGTTAGCGGCGATGATTCGTCACCTAAACGAAAGTGCGAAAAAGCATATTGTTACCATTGAAGACCCGATTGAATTTGTTCACCCCTCGAAAATGTGTTTAATTAGCCAACGGGAAGTCGGGTTACATACCTTAGAATTTCATAACGCCTTACGGGCAGTTTTACGGGAAGATCCTGATGTGATTCTGATTGGGGAAATGCGCGATCGCACGACGGTTAATACAGCGTTACAAGCTTCACAAACGGGTCACTTAGTATTAGGAACTCTGCATACCCGCAATGCTTTAAACTCGATTAATCGTCTATTAAACCTGTTTAATGTTGATGAACAACCCGCCGTGCGAATTCAAATTTGTGATTCTTTAGTGGCGGTGATTGCTCAATTATTAGTTCCTACCGTTGATAATAAACGCACGGCGGTTCACGATATTTTAGTTAATACTCCAGCCATGCGAGATTATCTCTTGAAAGGCGATGACGAAAGTGCCTTACAGTTAATGGAATCGGATACTTACGAAGGAATGCAACTGATTAACCAAGCCCTATTTGAACAGGTGCTTGCCACACGGGTGACCATGGAAGAAGCCGAAAAAGCTTCTCCCGATGCTACCGATTTAGACCGTCGCTTCCGTACCGCCGGGATCGACTCATCGGGTATGGCCCGCCAATTCAGAGAAGGTAAATCGCCGTTTAGTGCGTAAGAGGGTGTCAGGTCTGTGGAACAGGCATCTTGCCTGTTAAGTCAGGTGTCAGGTGTCAAAAGTTAACAATTTCCCCTGCTTCCCCC